>JAUVLO010000127.1 GCA_030600695.1 Methanosarcinales archaeon
CATCCACGAAAGTCCTGCAGCTGCCGGTGCAATGAACGTAGTTATAAATGCAAGTCCTGCAACCTCATCAGCAGCAAGGGCTGACCCTGCATTGAACCCGAACCATCCAAACCACAAAAGTCCTACACCAAGCAGGGTGAGGGTAACATTATGCGGCTTAATTGCATCCAGGCCATATCCTTTCCTCTTGCCAAGGAAGACCAGGAGTGCAAGGGCTGAGATACCTGATGTTATGTGGACAACCGTACCACCTGCAAAGTCAAGTGCTTCCCCTGTGAGAAATCCACCACCCCATACCCAGTGACAGACAGGTGCATAGACGATAAGACCCCATAATGCGATGAATGCGATGTATGACTTGAACTTGATACGCCCGACAATTGCACCAGAGATCAGGGCAGGCGTTATTATCGCGAACATCCCCTGGAACACAATAAATGTGTATGTGGGAATCGTGCCTGATGTCGAGTAAAGGTCGATCCCCCGCAGGAATACATGCTCAAATCCGCCTATGAACCAGTTCCCGGTCCCGAATGCAAGCGAGTAACCAATTATCACCCACTCTACAGCAATAACACTCATAGCAACGAACGAGTGCATCATGCTGCTCAGCACATTCTTACGCCGCACCATCCCGCCGTAGAATAGCGCAAGTCCGGGAAGCATGAATAATACCAGTGCTGATGAGATCAGGACCCATGCAGTATCTGCTGCAACAATAGCCATATTTTTACCCTCTTAAATTGCTTCTGACCCAATTTCACCAGTGCTTATCCTTATGACATCCTCAAGTGGCAACACGAATATTTTTCCATCCCCTATCTCCCCTTTCTCGTTGGTTTTGGCTCCTCGTTGTATTGCCTCGATCGTGGGTTTTAAAAACTCGTCATTCACTGCGATGTCGAGCTTGATCTTTTCAAGGAGGTTTACCTCATACTCCAGTGCCCTGTATACTTCCAAATGTCCCTTTTGTGCCCCATATCCGGAAACAGATGTTACTGTCAATCTGCTTACTTCAACCTCCTGAAGCTCCCGCTTGACAGCATCCAGCCGTTCAGGTCGTATTATTGCTATTACGTATTTCATAAGTATCACCACACGATAGCCTACTATATATTATATAAATATTTCTCCAAACATATTTTAAAATTTATTAATGTGAAGATGGTCAGGAGTATTGCAAAAATTGTAACGCAATTCAAGAAAATGAAAATTTCAGACAGGATAAACAGGATTGACAGGATACGATCCAATCCTGTATATCCTGTATATCCTGTAAATCCTGTCAAAAGATTTGATTGAAACTAAGAAAATTACCTATATCGATATCAAAATGCGTTTATACTTTCCTATACGTTAAACAAAGAAGTAGTGCTTCCTCAACAATCATTTAATAAACACAACGGTAGTTCAAGCGATTATGATTGCAATAATTGACTATGGCATGGGAAACTTGCGCAGTATTTATAATGCATTGATGAAAGTCAATGGAGACCCGGTTATTGTATCAGATAGTGCAAAACTTTCAGGTGCTGATGCAGTGGTTATTCCGGGAGTTGGGTCATTCGGCGATGGAATGAACAATTTAAAACCATTTGCAGATGAACTGTTCGACGTAATAAACGACGGCATACCTATGCTCGGGATATGTATCGGAATGCATGTTCTGTTTGACTGGGGTGAGGAGAGCAACTGCGCAGGATTCGGACTTATCAAAGGAGATGTTATTCGTCTGCCACAGGGAGTCAGGGTCCCACAGATGGGATGGAACGAGCTGCGGATCCGCTGCGATTCAGACCTACTTTCAGGGATCAATGATGGTGATTTTTTCTATTTTGTGCATTCATATTACTGCGTCCCTGCAAATAAGCACACTATCACTGCAACAACTGATTATGGTGTGGATCTGGCTGCTGTTGTAGAAAAAGATAATATCCATGCGGTCCAGTTCCATCCGGAAAAGTCAAGCAGTAAAGGGCTTATTATCCTTAAAAATTTTGTCGGGATGGCCAGATGTTAGCAAAAAGGATTATTCCGTGTCTTGACTGTGATCTTGGGGTTCCCTTCGGACGGGTCGTAAAAGGGGTCAGGTTCAAACAGATCAGATATGCAGGCATACCCTGGGAACTGGCGCAGGAGTATGATAAACAGGGTGCAGATGAGTTGATCTTCCTGGATATTACAGCATCACATGAAAGAAGAGAAACGATGTCTAAGGTGATTGAAAAGACATCTGAGAACGTGTTCATGCCGCTTACGGTTGGCGGCGGTATCAGGAGTTTAAAGGATGCCAGGACTGCCTTTAATGCCGGAGCTGATAAGGTCTCGGTCAATACGGCTGCAATAAAGAACCCTGACCTGCTTAATGAAATTTCAAAATACTTCGGGGCACAGGCATGTGTGATAGCGATCGATGCCAAACGCAGATACGAACGTAAGACCGGTCAGGAAATGGTTGACACTCCCCAGGGTGAATGCTGGTTTGAATGTTCACTCTACGGCGGAAGGGAATTTACAGGTATAGATGCGATACAGTGGGCAATGGAAGCAGAGGAGCGCGGAGCCGGAGATATCATGCTCACAAGCATGGATAGAGACGGCACTAAGGATGGGTATGATATAGAACTCACCTCAGCGATCAGCAACAGTGTGAACATTCCTGTGATCGCGTCAGGCGGCTGCGGAAATTTGGAACACATACTTGAAGTGTTTAAAAAGACCAACGTATCGGCTGCATTGGCTGCAAGTATCTTTCATTTTGGAGAATACACGGTTTCTGAGGTTAAGGAGTATTTGAAGAAGAACGGTGTGCATGTGAGGTTATAGTTGATGAGACTTTTTAATTTATTCTGGATGAAATCGATCATGGTAAAGAAGATCAACCACAGAGAACACAGAGAACACAGAGCGTTATTGTTTCTCTGTGCTCTCTGTGCACTCTGTGGTTATTAACCGTTCCAGGAAATAATAAAAAGTCTCTAATTGATCTGCAATAAGGATGATAAAATGACGAGGGAAATAAAAGAAAACAATGATAATAATGAATGGCGGTACCTTGAGGTAAAGGAAAAAGAAGTAGTAAGGTGCAATTCCATACACTCCACGCTTGTAGACGGGATGGTCAAAGGAGTAAGTCCCAATACCGTATTTTTAGAAGAATGCCCGGGTTACGTGCTTTCCTTGGGCAGGAATCAATGTTGTGAGGAAGAATGCGACATTGTGGAATGTGAAAAACTTGGAATAACGATTGAGAGGCGGGAGACTGGTGGCGGAGCAGGATTAATGGTTCCTGGCTCCACATCCTGGGGTATCTGTATGGACAAAAGGGATCCCCGTGTTTCAGATGATATGGACAGGAATTTCGAGATATTGTCAAGAGGTGTCATAACAGGTCTGAAAAAACTCGGCCTGGATGCGGTTTTTGCCCCGGTTAACGATATAAATATCGGGGATAAGAAGGTTGGCGGGATGACCGCAATGACCAGGCAGAATTCCCTGCTGATATATGGCAGCGTTATATGGGATTTCGATATGGACCTATTTATGAAGATAGCCAGGATCCCGGCACCCAAATTAAAAAAGAAAGGAGTTTCATCCGTACAGAAAAGGATAACCACAATTATCGAGGAATTAGGGAGAAAGATACCACCTGCAGAACTAAGGGATTGTCTGATCCAGGGATTTGAAGAGGCATTAAGCGTAAAACTAACTAAAGCGGGATTAAACGAGGCGGAAAATGCAATATGGAAACAAAAGATGGATATTTTCTCGTCAAAGAATTTTATCCTGAGACCGGGTCACTGCAGCGTATCAAATGTTTCGTGTGTCTATCCTGCAGAAAAGGGAATTATCAGGGTTTCGTTGTATGTAAATGAAGGAAAGATAATGGATGCCGGGATTACCGGCGATTTCATGCAGATAAATGATATTGATTTTGATCCCTTGGAGGGGCTGCTTGTCGGATCGAAAACAGACAGAGAAGATATTGAACTGATCGTTCACACATATTTTGATGAGAATGATATCCAGATGGTTGGTGCCAGTGCAGATGACTTTGTCGATGCGATTGTTGGAGCGGTGAATGAATACGAAGAGTAAATGTTTAGTAAGTTATACTTTTTTAAAAATGTAGGGGTAGTCCCGCAATTCAATAAAATGGAAATGTTAGACAGGATTAACGGGATTGACAGGATACTGAAGGATTCCGGGCCTGTTCCTGTCAAAGAGGTAGTTCACGGTGCTGATGGCATTCATGATGGATGCACAAAAGGACCTGCGCGTGGATATGGGAGAGTATTTCCCGTACCCAGGACTCTTGACAGGACGAAGGCATCCACGGTTCTGCCCTCATGACCGGGACGTGGGGGCGTTTGGTGCGCCTGCTTGCTGTCCGGGCGGCGGGTGGGGGATGGTGCATAATGCTGGCGGCGGCCTTGGGTGTTGGTGGGTGCTGCCGGTTGGGGCATGGATGTTAAAATATAATTCATATGAAATATTGCACCGCAAAGAACGCAAATGACGCAAAGCCAGTGCAGTAGGATCCTTTGCGGTCTTTGCGCCCTTTGCGCTGAGATACCAATGAACTCCAGCCCCCGTCACCTCTTCAGCTCTCCCGCCCCCC
>JAUVLO010000022.1 GCA_030600695.1 Methanosarcinales archaeon
TCCACACCATTCTCCAAGGTCTTGGCTCACGGCCCATGCTCCTCTTCCCCTTGTCGCCCCAGTAGCTGTCAGCTCTTAACCTGAAGAATGTTTCACTTCCCGTCCCAAAGGGCAAACATGGCACGAAGTGCCCTATAATCCGGAACGTTTGACTGAATTACTACTTACCCGACCTGTTTAATCCCGTACAATAGACGAATGCAGGGAATAAGGATTTTGTATCAGATGCTGTCTATCGGCTTCTAAATAATATATAATATTAAATCAATATACAAACAAGGTGAGGATCATTACCAAAGAGAACACCAAAGAAAAACCCACTAAGATCGCAGTTGTCACGTGCGATATAGTGTCAGAGACATGCCCGGGTGTGGGGTGTTTCATGGCCTTCAACCAGCGGAAGATGTACTTCAGTGACTATGACGAAAATGCAGAAATAATAGCATTTTTCACATGCGGCGGGTGTCCGGGACGGCGTGTATATCGACTGGTCAAGTCTATCAGGAAACTTGGCGTGGATGTTATCCACCTTGGTTCATGCATGCAGATGGAGGATTACCCCGAATGCCCACATATCGATTCCATCAAAAAAACTATTGAGGATGCAGGTATTAGAATTGTTGAAGGTACACATCACTAAAAGGAGATAAAGAAATGGTAACACGGACCATAGTTAAAATCGATGAAGAAAAATGCACCGGATGTGGAAAATGTGTGGCTCCGTGTGCTGAAGGTGCCATACAAATCATTGACGGAAAGGCAAAGGTTGTATCAGAAGAACTGTGCGACGGCATGGGATACTGTATCGGACTGTGTCCTGAAGGCGCACTGACCGTGGAAGAGCGGGAGACCGTGGAGTTCGATGAAAAAAAGGCAGAAGGCCAGCCAGGGAGGACCGATCTCTCTATCAGGTGCTTCAAGTGCAATAGAGGAGAGGATGAAGTCTACCTGCTGCCCCTTCGTCACAAGATGAAAAGTGAATGGGTATGCACGCAATGTCTGCCCATGCTGATACACGGGTAAACAATCATGAAAAACGTTAATATCCGGCTCACAGCCCCAGTGGACAACCTGTGCGATTACACATTCAATTTCCATTACCTTAACCAGAAACTGAACCCCGATTCCCGGATTCCCAAGCAGGCCGGCAGTTCATACAACTACCAGAACCTTGTGGATGTCCTGAAAGGTGGCGCCGATGTCCACATCGAGGGCGAAGTGGGTGAGCGCCTGGCATATAGCATGGGTGCGGACCTGAAGCACCTGGGCGGTTCCGGCAGGCCGGAACCAGCTGGCAGGGTGTTCGTTAATGGCAGTGTAGGTAAAGAGGCAGGTATGGGTATGGTGGCCGGTGCGCTGTATATCAGCGGGACCGTGCAGGAGCCGCTGGGCAACATTATCGAGGTGGCCCCTGATGTGGACGGATACAGGAAATTCCGTTCCATTACAGATATTATGTGCAGCGGACCGGGTGAGGATACCTTGGTGTCCAATTCCCTTGATAAGGATGATAATATACTTATCCTCAATGACGGCATTCTACGGGGTACTATTGGCGCCCGCATGGATTGCAGGGGCACGGTGAGAGTGGAGGGTGATGCTTACAACGGCACCGGATTGCTCATGCGCCAGGGTATTGTGTATGTGGAAGGGAATGCGGGTATGAATACGGGTTCCAGGCTGGCCGGGGGTACGGTAGTGATCAGGGGCAAAGTCGATGAGTTCGCTGGTGCATATATGAAATCTGGCAGCCTGGTCATCAAAGAGGCTAAAGGATACGTGGGTGCGAATATGACCGGTGGTGCCATATATTCTAAGAAGAAAGTGCCGCTGAGCCCGCCTGCCACACCAGTCAAAAATAGTGGCGAGAATACTAAAATGCTGCGCAGGGTACTGGGTGTAGGTCATCTGGAGGCTATGCTGTACAATAAATATGAAGCAGGGGCTGAGAAGGAGCAGTATATGACGGTGCATATGCGCGACGGCTCTGTAGTTATGAGAAAGGTTGAATAACAAGACTTAGGAGGAAACTGGAATGGTAGTGAAAATAATTGAAACGATCGGGTCGTCCCCAGATGGCTGGGAGGCTGCACTTAAGAATGCGGTGGATGAGGCATCTGAACTGCCTATCTTCAAGTCGAAGGGGAAGGTCACAAAGGTCAATGTGAAAAGCTTTGATGTGGAAGTTGAGGATAACCAGGTGAGCCGATTCCTGACAAGGATTGAGATACTGCTTGAGTAAGTGATACCAAAAACGGCAGTATTGATCACAACATTATTGGCAGTAGTAGCAGTAGCACTCATTTTTCCGGGGTGCACATCAGAGCCACGGCAGGGACCCGCCACCTGCATATATTTTTCCTTATCAGTACCAGATGTATTCCAATTACATTGTACAGCTATTTGTCACAAACAGTTTCAGCGCCCGTATTCCTTGCCCGTGTAACGAACACCCGTCCCCCAATCGTGGATTCCAGGTATTCAGCCACGGCATTCTTCACATTCCCGGAATCCTCTGCCACAGCATAAACCGTAGGCCCAAATGAGCTCATACCAGCACCACAAGCGCCCTGCTCCCTCATTATCTCCATGCACCGCCGTACCTCCTCATTTTGCAAGCCCACCTCGCGCTGCTTGAACCCCACATCCTGGATGCGGTTTACCGCATCCCCGAAAGCATACATACCCCCCTCCACCACAGCCGGCAGCATCTCCATCAGAATAATGTGGGATACAGCCTGTACTTCCTCCAGCGGCAGGGGACAGTATTCCTTAAAAATATCCACCTCGCGCTGGGACGAAGCCCCTTTCAGGTCAGGTATGGCCACAACCAGGGGCCAGTCAGGGAAATCATGCCGGAACAGCACAGGCCCGGGCGGCACACGGCTGGCAGCCGAAGGCGAGAACGCACCCTTCTCGGCAAACCTGTGGCCGCCGTCCACGATAAACCCGCCGTGCTCAAAGGACTCAACGCCTATGCCTGACGTGCCGCCCCGGCCCACAAGTGCGGCCACCTCACGCACACCCAGCCCCAGGTCGTACATCACATTGACGGCCCAGCCTGCGGCCAATGCACCCTGGGTGCCGCTGCCCAGCCCCACATGGTCAGGGTATGCGTCCTCGATTGTGATATGTATGCCTTCACCTTCAGGGATGACAGCTTCGGCTGCGGATCTTATGCGCCCCGGGTCGCCGCTGCCTGTGACGAACACACCCTCGTTTGTTTCTCTGGCCGAGAGCTTCATTGACGGGGCGTTCAGGGTCAGGCCAACGCCTCCGTCCACCCTGCCCAGTGATGCATTCAGGTCTATGAGGGTGATGTGCAGCCGGGAGGGTGTGGTTATCTGTATCATTATAGATAACCAGACAGTGCTGTTTCATTATAAAACTTAGGAAATTTAATATAACCCAGACCCATGTGTCATCGGTTAAGAGTAATATTATGATAGAACACGGATTGCACGGATGACACGGATGCGCGCGGATACGAAAATAAATCCGTGAAAATCCGTATAATCCGTGTCATCTGTGTTCTATTCAAACTAAATTGGTTAATTATAAAAAATCATTGGTTCTTTGGAAAACGACACATATCGAGTCAGTCAAACTCCTTAACCGATGACTAATGAACCCAGACCACATTCCAGTTCAAGAGCATTGAATGCACTATACCCCGCATTCACGGAGTTGAACACTAATAAGAGCCAGGAAGTTGGATTATGCCCAAAAAAAAAGACAGACATGTAATGGAAGCCCTGGGAAAGACCAGGGTTGTGGTCGAGAACGGTAAAGTTGTCGAAGTCGGCCAGCCGCAAACCGATTACTGCCCCATCTTTGCCAAGGTAAGGAACATCAGGCAATTCACCCCCGAATCCGTGAGGGGCAATATCGAGTTCAGGATAGAGGATTTCGGGATGTTCACAGGCAGGCGGGAGATAGAAATGGAGATTTTCGTGGGTTTTGGTGCCAGTGAGACATTTATGACCGCCCTGCGCAGGGGATTCCTGGATTCCTGTGTCACGGCCTGTGAGGGTGCAGGTACCGTTATTACCAGCAGCCCCACATTGGCGCAGGGGATCGGCAGCAGGATATCCGGCCTGGTCGAAACTACACCCATACCGGAACTCATTTGGCGCATAGAAGAGGTAGGGGGTACGGTACTTGACCCGGGGACGGCAGCCCTGGACCAGGTGGCAGGGGTGGAAAAGGCAATCGAGATGGGGTACATGCGCATTGGCGTCTCAGTGGTATGTGCACCTGATGTCATGAAGATACGTGAACTTGAAAAACAGCATGATGTGGAGGTCATCACCTTCGGAGTACACGTTACCGGCATGGGTGAAGAAGAAGCAAAGGAGTTCATCAGTCTGGTGGATATAACCACAGGATGCACATCCCGCCATATAAGGGAACAAATAAAAGGGCATGCGTTGGCCCAGTTCGGTACTGCTATCCCCATTTTCGCCATCACCCAGCGTGGTAAGGAAATGCTGCTTGAGCGGGCAAAAGAGGTCACTGACCCTATACTTATAAACACAATGAAACTGCCGGTATTGCCAGAAGAGAAGCAGCCCAGGCCCCTGATATAGGCTTAAAACGTATCCCCTTCAAGAACCACAATGTAGTCCCATATTTTCTTATTTACCCAGTAGTCCATCTGTGACAAATGGTTGTTCCAGTGTTATTTACCAAAGTATTTATCAGGTTTGTTACCAATACCAATTATTATACATGTCTGAGAAATTCTTTAATGTAATCATAAATATGCTAAAGGAACGCCAGCTTTCCATAAGTAGCATATCCAGGGAACTGAAATCAGAAGGATATGACCAGCACAGGTTGATCATTACCGGATACCTCAGGGCGTTATATGACACTGGTTACCTTGTAGAACAAGAAATTCCCCCTTCAAAGGTATATTCATATAATCACAGGGGGCAGGAAACCGACCTCTACCGGATACTGGAGGATCGCCTGAAGGATGTGGATCCTGAGTACAGGTACCCGGTTGCCGTATACATATTAACAAGCCTGTTGAACAGGCCGTGTTTCAGGTATGAACTAAGCCTTGTCGGCATTACGCCCCAATCCAGCCCTTATGTTAGGGAGTCCAGGAGTGAGAGGCTCAAGGAGTTCAGGGAAGGCATCAGCAGGTTTGATGTCCCGGAAGGTGACAAAGCATATGAGATGAACGGACACGATGCAGGTGTGATATTGCATAGCTCTGACATCATCTGTGGCATTATGAAAAACCTGTTAGACCTGGCAGGGCTTAAATCCCGGTATCATCCCACCCGGATAACAGATTATGGTGCTGAAATATCGCCAGGTGGATCGGTAGACGATAGGTAGAGATGGGTGGATGCCAGGTGGATGATAATTTGGAAAGTCTCACCAACGTTCTACGGAATAGATGTTAAAATATGATCAATACCTCTACAATAATACTGGCTGGCGGCCGGGGCAGGCGGCTCGGGCATAAGGAGAAAGCCCTGATACCCATAAATGGTAAACCGATCATTGAGCATACCATCGAAGTTCTTGAAGGAGTGGCGGATGAGATTATTGTGTCAGTAAGGGATGATAGGCAAAAGCAACTCCTTGAAGAATATACCGCAGGTCGAATAATCGTAATCGATAAATATGTTGATGTGGGGCCCCTTGCCGGCATCCTTGAAGGACTGGCGGCCGCTGGTGGTGAATACGTTTTTGTTGTTGCTTGTGATATGCCTTTCCTCAACATCGGGGTGGTGGAATTGTTGTTCAAACGCGCTCATGGACATGATGGGGCACTGCCTGTAAGAGATGACGGAATATATGAACCCCTGCATGCGGTATATCGTACCAGACCTATGCTGGCCAGGACCAAAAAGGCTATCGAACAGGGTGAGAGGTTCATCCTGGCGCCCATCTTTGACCTGGAAGATGTGGTGCTGATAGGAATGGATGATATCAGGGAGCTGGACCCGGAACTCAAGACATTTTTAAACGTAAATACGCTTGAAGATATTGAAAAATATAATATTTGAGGGAGGGCCAGTTAAACTTTGCATCCGCACCCCTTTTCCCTCAGAATCCTGATCTGCTCTTCATAAGGAGCTACAAAAATACTCTGTACACCCTCGCCGGTTGCAAGTACCGGGTCAAGCGGAGTATGATGTTTATAACCTCTTGCCTTCATCTCCCTGACAAGTTCCTCATGCCTCAGATACAAGGCTTTTAGCCTTCCCCTCCATCTTGTGATCTCAGGATGGTTGGCATATGCTTTCTTTCCATTGGTAATGATAGACCACACAGCATGGAGTTCCCTGTGCTCACCAAGCAAGTGGTTCCGGCAAAATCTGTCAGGTGGGATGTCCCAGATTCTCATGATCAACACGTCCATCAAAATTCTTGATAAAGAACATATGTTATTATGTAATTATGTTGTTATCTGAAATGCTTTAACAAACCTTATACCCATCAAATCATATATACATCCATCCCACAAGGAGGTCCTGGAAATTAAAGAAGAGATATGGATTGAAAAATATCGCCCGCACACCCTGGAAGATGTGGTTGGACAGGATGAAATAATAAAACGCCTCCAGTCATACGTGAAATCCCGCAATCTGCCACACCTGCTGTTCTCAGGCCCACCCGGCGTTGGCAAAACGGCTTCAGCCATCGCTGTTGCCAGGGAGCTGTTCGGCGACACATGGACAAATAACTTTACCGAACTAAACGCCAGTGATGAGCGCGGTATCGATGTAGTACGTAACAAGATCAAGAACTTTGCCCGCACATCCCCACTGGGTGAAGCAGATTTCAAGATCATATTCCTTGATGAGGCCGATGCACTTACCTCAGACGCCCAGAGCGCACTAAGGCGCACCATGGAGAAATACACCAGCAACTGCCGGTTCATTCTCTCATGCAATTACTCATCAAAGATCATAGACCCAATCCAGTCCAGGTGTGCCGTATACAGGTTCGGGCCAATTTCACTTGAAGCCATCCAGCAGCGTATAGCCCATATCGCAGGGATAGAGGGGCTTGAGGTCAACGATGAGGGCATGGAAGCCATAAAATACGTTTCAATGGGTGATATGAGAAAAGCAATTAACGCCCTCCAGGCAGCCGGATTGCTGGATAAGAAGATAGACATGGAAGCAATCTACCAGATCACTGCCACTGCCAGGCCCGAGGAGATAGGCAGCCTCATAGATTCGGCACTGGACGGGGACTTTATCGGTGCAAGGACCAAGCTGGACACTCTGCTTATCAACCAGGGCTTATCTGGCGAGGATATTATTGTCCAGATACACAGGACCATGTTCGACAAAAGCATTCCCGATATCCTGAAAGTGAAATTGATGGACCGTATCGGCGAGATAGATTTCAGGCTGACAGAAGGTGCCAATGAACGGATACAGTTAGAGGCACTGCTTGCTTATTTCGTCCTGGCCGGGAAAGGAAATGACAGTTAGCACCACTATTGCTGCTCTTATTTCTTGGGTTCCAGACTGGGCAGCCACTGTTATCATTGCCATGATGCCGGTGGCAGAACTCAGGGGTGCCTTGACCATTGCACTTGCCCCTGCCGAGGTGGGCGGTTACGGTATGGCTGTCCCTGAGGCGTACTTCCTGGCCGTGATCGGTAATATGATTCCTGTCATCCCATTATTGCTGTTCCTTGAGCCGGTATCTGATTTCCTGCGACGCTGGAAAATATGGGATATATTTTTCAACTGGTTGTTCACCCGCACTCACCACAAGCACAATGCAAAGTTCGAGAAATATGGCACGCTGGCACTTACTTTATTTGTGGCAGTGCCGATGCCCGTCACCGGGGCATGGACAGGATGCGCTGCTGCATTCGTGTTCGGTATACAATTCAGGCATGCCCTGCTTGCGATATTTATTGGCGTACTGATGGCGGGAATCGTAGTGACTGCATTCACTCTGGCAGGGATCGGGATATTTGAATTGTTCTGATGGAATAGTATTCATGTGTCATCGGTTAAGAATAATATTGTGATAGAACACGGATTGCACGGATGACACGGATGCGCGCGGATACGAAAATAAATCCGTATAATCCGTGTCATCTGTGTTCTATTCAAACTAAATTGGTTAATCATAAAAAATCATTGGTTCTTTGGAAAACGATACATATCGAGTCAGTCAAACTCCTTAACCGATGACTAATGCCCAGCTATCACATCATCCCGGAAGCTGCATGGGTTCACCATCAAGATATACAGTTGGTCCGGTAATGATACCATCCAGGTGTATGCCGGCAACCACGTTCCCGCCAAAGGTGCTGTTATCACCCAGGGCCACATGGACGGTGCCAGCGACTTTCTCATCCTCAAGTACATTGCCGATGAGCCTGGCCGCCGGATTGATACCGATACCTAGTTCTGCCAGGTTGCGGCCCGGTGGTCCCACACTATCGATCATTCCAATGAACTTACCAGATGACTCACCCGTAATATCAGTGGCCTGCCCGTCTTCGATCTTGATGGTGAGGGGCGAGTTCAGCAGTCCCATACCTCCCATGGAACCGTCCACCACAAAAACACCATTGCCGCCTTTCGGGGCCACGAACACTTCATCGGCAGGCAGGTTACTGGACGAACCCGGCTCATGGCAGATACCGTGGTCAACCCTCCAGTCGCATCCTTCCACTTCAAAAACAATATCAGTACCAAGGTCTGTGGTTATCCTCACTTCCTTTACGCCATCAAGCCTGGATTTCAGGTCAAAAGCCGTATCCCTTACTGCCAGGTAATCGGCTGAAATGCCGCCCGATTCCATCATTTCGAGACTTATCCCTGGTAGGGTGGCTGTACGCACACCGGCCTCATTGGCATTGAGCCTGGCCTGGGTATGGGTCAGGGATTTGCTGGTGGGTGCCAGTACCACATCGGCGGCAGCCATTGCCTCTGCCACGACCCCGGGGGGCTCCTGGCCGTGTACTTCCCTGGGTTCCATGGTCATTAATATGGGGTCACAGCCTAACTCTACTGCTTTGTCATACAATGCGATGGCGATTGATGGATGGGTGGCGGTATCTGTGATTATCAGTACAATCTCTTCAGGTTTTACTGCCATGCAGGTTTCCAGTATGATGCCGGTGTTATCTTTTAATGACATGATTTATCCTTATTAGTAAGACTTATGGAAAAGCCTGGTTTTTAATTTCAGCTTTTCACTTGTTGGAATTTGCATTTTATTAGTTAATATTGTTTGGTTTTTAAGAGACCGTTACATTACATGTTGGTACTATCAAAATAACCGCAGATGAACGCAGATAAACGCGGATACGCTGCCTGAAAATCTGTGTTCATCTGTGTTTATCTGTGGTTTCATAATATTCACCAACACAAATTGAAACGGTCTCGTTTTTAACTATAAGTAGCCATGAATATCGGGTAATCCATAATTTTACCGATACCGATATATACCATAATATCCTATATCGGATAAGTGAAATTATGTCCAATACCGATACCTCGTTAATTCAGGAAAGTATCCTTTCACGTATTAATGAAAAAATCCAAATGTTGAATTCAAAACGGCCTCTACCAGTTGATGCTGTGAACAAACTAAAAGAAGAGGTTCGACTTTACCATACATACCATTCAAATGCCATAGAAGGAAATACCCTTACACTTCCAGAGACAAAACTTGTTCTCGAAGAAGGCATAACAATCGGTGGAAAGTCAATAAGGGAGCATCTTGAAGCTATCAATAATGCAAAGGCGTTTGATCTATTGGAAGACATAGCTAAAAGCAATAAAAGAATTGGTCATGTTGTTATACAGCATATCCATGAAATTGTTACTGCTGGTATTCTTGAGGAGGCAGGAAAATATCGTACTCAGAATGTAAGAATAACCGGTGCGATAAAAACACCTCCTGACTGGTCAAAAGTCATCAGACTATTGGATGAATTGATCAATAAGATCGATCAAAGTAACATGCATCCTATTGAAACTGCTGCTTTTCTTCATCATAGATTTGTAGAGATCCATCCATTCATAGATGGTAATGGGAGAGTAGCACGTTTGCTGACAAATTTATACTTAATTACCAAAGGTTATCCCCCTGTAGTTATAAAAACAGAAAATAGAAGGAAATATTACCAATTCCTTAAGTCGGCAGATAAAGGAAACCTGTCCCCATTTGTCAATTTCATTGCTAAAGCTGTAGATGAGAGCATCACAATGTATCTGTCGATCTTCGGTGGAACTGATGAATTGCTGCCTCTAAGAGAACTTGCTAAGGAAACTACATATTCCCAGGAATACTTGAGCCTCAGAGCCAGACAGGGGGTTTTGGATGCAGTTAAGGTTGGAAGAGTGTGGTATTCATCAAAACGTGCTTTGAGGGAATACAGATCACGATATGGTAATAGGGATTGAATGTATGTGCGCTTTTTTTAATTCTGGAAATTAGTGTTGTTATTCAAAGGATGCAGAGGATGGCCATCTTAGTAGAGTCACGACCCGGGATTTCGGTAACGCTCAAATCCCGGGCATCGTGAGGGTGCATAGGAGGTGACTATCGTTAACTAGATTATACTTCAATAAGAGAGGGTATAAAATTAGAGTGATAAGGTACAATGAGAATATAAAAATTAGATTATTACTTGAAAGGAGGAATATCTACAGGCAGTCCTACTCTCATAAAGAACCTTGCAAAAGCTTGTGACAAATGCTCTCTATATGGAGGCAATAAGCGAAGTCTGTCACTTTTATTTTTTTTATTAAATTCTTTGATAAAATCTAAAGGAATGCTATAAATATTACGAAAATCAACAACTCTGTAACCTGTAATAAAATCCTCTAGTTCACATTTATTTAATAAATGATACCCTACAACATTTCCACGTCTTAATTCTTCTTTTCCCTTGCTACTTTTATAAAAATCGTTTTTTTCCATCTCTTCAAGAGGCCAAACTGGACAAAGAAGGACTAAATCTATTTTATTGTTTTCAATGTCACAGGATTGGCTCATAATGATTACATCGTAATTTTTTATAGTAACATCGAATTCTTCTTTCTCAGAAATTTCCGATGGGGGGATAATAATAGGGCACTCTGGGATAAAGTCGCCTTGCATTATTTTATCATCATCAGCGACTTCATACCATGGATATTCACTTGACATTACTCGGGTTCCACAACATGCATTTTTGCCTTTTCTATACTTTTAATGTTTATCCGTGCAGTCCTTTCTTTTACTGGTGGTATCTTAATAAAAATATCAAACTCTAGATTTTCTCCAGAAGTCAACTGATCAAAATCATAAGTACGTTCATGTCTTATTTCTGATTCTAATACTTTAAATCCAGGTTTATCTTCAATAGAATAACGTTTAATTCCTCTAGTTTTAGATATAAAAGCTGCAAATTTCCCATCTTTAATTATTTGTCTTACAGGATCAAATTGAACAGAAGACCAAGGAGATCTATTTTCAAGTCCTCTATGACTGATAATATCATCAGGTTCCATAATATATAATTCAATGTTATCTAAAAAGGAAGATCTTCTATTTTGATAATATTGGCTATTCATTTAATTCACCACCCAATTTAGAAAATTGTTTGTCGATAATCGCCTTTTTTTGTTTAATTTTTTTAATTTCTGATATCAAATCATCCAATGCTTCTTCATCTAATGATAATGGAATTATTTTATATTTATCTAATGAATCCTTTACTGTAAATTCAAGATAGACACTATCTAATATTTCATTTATTTTAGTTCTTTTTTCATTAAAAATCGGTCTAATATCACAAATTGAGTGGATATCAACAACTGAATTATATAACTCTGAAGATAAAAATTTTCTCTTTGCATGTTCACTTTCAGTACTTCTTGCCAAAAATAGATTTTTAAAATTTTCTGAATTAGCATCTAAATTATGAATTATCTTATCATAATCTTGAGTAGATGATTTTTTCAGAATATATTTTATTTCTGAAATAATTTCTGTAAAATTCAAATCCCTCTCTTCTAAAATTAGCAATATATATTTATATACTGAAAAAATAGAAGCTGCATCATCATCAGAAACACTCATTTCATTCATGATGTCTATATAAATATCGAGAACAGTCTTGTTCTTTTTATTAATTAAAATATTCCGGTAGTTTTCTATATCATCTTTATTAAAAGATATAAGTTTAACAATATCAGGTATTGCATCTTTAGGAATATAGAGTATTCTTTTCATTCTTATGACCTTTATTTTTTCGATGTTTCATTATAAATATTGGCAAAATCATCTATATTTTGTTCTACAAAATACAATATCCTACTTAAAAAGCTATCGTTCTCAATTTTAGTCTGATCTAATTTCAAGGTTAATTCGTTTTTTACTTTATGGAATTTATTGAATGTCGGGGTCGATAATTTTAAATTATGTTTATCGTTCTTTGTTTTGTTATCCATAATATCCATCACATCTACATGGCTCATATTATCCATTATATCCAAATTATCTTTTTAATTTTCATCATATTTATATATATTCATGGGATTGGAAATGAGCATTTAATTTGCAAAAGTTTTTGTTCAATTTCTCAAAAAATCTTTTATAAATCATAATATTTTTAGTATTTGTGGCCTAAGATTCACAAAATAGGCCGCATGTGCTGTCACTATACTCCAGACTTAACCACCGTAGGCCTATATACAATACCTGCCACCCGTTTTTCTATCTCGTCCGTCAAGACAAATTTTCATAATTTCCCCCCAACTATGAAACCATTAGCACCCGCTTACCCCTTTCTCGGATCAGTTATCTCGCCCGTAAGTGCAGACGCCGCCGCAGTGGCCGGAGAGGAAAGATACACAAAAGCCTTGGCACTGCCCTGCCTGCCCTGGAAATTGCGGTTTGACGTGGCAAGCCCCACCTCACCGTCACCCAGCAGCCCGAAACTGCCGCCCATGCAGGGTCCGCAGCAGGGACTCTCCACAATTGCGCCAGCCTCCATGAACTGCTCCACAAATCCGGCCCGCAGCACCTTCATGTACTCAGTACGCGATGCCGGGATAACCAGCAGCCGCACACCTTTTGCCACAGGCTCATCACCCATGATGTCGGCTGCGATCTTGATATCCTCGAACCTGCCATTGGTACAGGAACCCAGAAGTACCTGGTCGATATGGGTGCCTTCCACTTCCTCCACAGATTTCACATTGTCCACGTTATGAGGACATGCAACCTGCGGGGACAGGTCTGAGATGTCATATTCACGGAAATCGGCATATTCGCACCCCTCATCGCTCTTCCAGTCAGTGTCAAGTGTGAAACCCGGTATGCGTTCTTTCAGGTAAGCTTCAGTAGTGGCGTCAGGCTCGATGATGCCAGCCTTGCCCCCCATCTCGATTGCCATGTTGCTGATGGTCATGCGCTGGCTGATGTCCAGGCTCATTATTGCCTCGCCGCCGTACTCTGCAGCCATATACATGGCACCGTCGGCACCCACATCCCCGATAAGGTGCAGGATGATATCCTTGCTATACACCTTATCAGGCAGGCGTCCGTTCACCTCGAACCTGATGGTCTGCGGCACCTTGAACCACAGCCTGCCTGTAGCAAACACCGCAGCCATGTCCGTACTGCCGATGCCTGTGGAAAAAGCTCCCAGCGAGCCGTAGGCGCAGGTATGGCTGTCACTGCCCACTATCAGGTCGCCGGGTTTGGCCCAGCCCTTTTCCGGGACAACCTGGTGGCACACGCCCTCAAATATATCATAGTTAGTGATGCCCTGCTCGGCTGCGAACTTTCTCAGCATGATATGGTTCTCTGCCGCATTCAGCGAGTCCGCAGGTACCTGGTGGTCGAACAGGATCACGATCTTGTCCGGGTCCCAGACCCTGGGGTCGGCTTTGTCCTTCATGATCTGCCTGAAGCCCTGCACAGCCAGGGGTCCGGTGATATCGTGGGTCATGGCGCAGTCAATGTCTGCCATGACGAACTCGCCGGCACGAATGGGCCTGCCCGAAGCTTTCGAAAATATCTTTTCTGTGATTGTGAGATTATCAGCGGTCATAGGATGGATGTATAGGAGCGGGAATATAATAAAATTAATGTTGACTGGAAAACAGGCAGGTGCTTTGACATGGACTCCATTAGTCATCGGTTAAGGAGTTTGACTGACTCGATATGTATCGTTTTCAAAAAAACCAATGATTTTTTATGATTAACTAATTTAGTTTAAATAGAACACGGATGACACGGATTAGACGGATTTTCACGGATTTATTTTCGTATCCGCGTGCATCCGTGTCATCCGTGCAATCCGTGTTCTATCACAATTACTCTTAACCGATGACACATGACATGGACTCACACTATTACTTCCTGCTGCCCGATCACATTATACAGTGCTACCACAAATGAGAACTGTATCAGTATCAGCAGGTACAGCACTCCCAGTGCCACATGCCCCTGGGTCAGTACCAGCGAGAACAGGGTGCCGAAAACAAACGGCAGCACATATCCCAGCCGTTCGTACCGCTTGAGCCTGATGCATACCTTTGCCTCCAGTCTGAACAGCCATTTTAGCAGACTCCTCATACCCTTTTTCTTACCGAACCTGAAAATGAGGTACATAGGTATGGTAATAAAGAAGAAATAGATGAAGAGGATAATGCCGTAAAGCAGCACGATGAGCATTACGAATGACATGGGTATCATGATGCCGATAAGGCCTGGAATCTCTTTGAGCTTTACTCCCCTGTGGTCAAGAAATATCACCATATTTTTACCCGTATGTATCCTTTTGAAGAACAGCCTCAGGATAAGGCCCAGCATGGCAAATACAGGAATTATGATAAGCAGGGCATTGATAACGTTGCCAACCGGGTCCTCATGGTTCCTGATGCTTATGGCAAATGGATAGGTAACCAGCTGGAGCAGGAGCAGGACTATGGGAAGATTAATGTCTTCAAGTTTTTCCAGGTAGCCCATGCTTCCATCCTGCCCTACGCCAGCATGCAGGCAGTCTGCTTGTGCCTGAATACAAGGAACACGGCCGGTTCATCTGAGTTGGTCCTGTGCCGCACTCCGGCAGGCACCAGTATACCAGTGCCGGATCTCAGCTCAATGGTAGAATTGTCTGATTCAATGACAACCTCGCCTTTGTGGTGAAGGAAGAACTCGTCGTAATCGTGGACGTACCATTTGCCTTCACCCTCACACAGCACGGCGCGAAGCAGCGAGTCGTCAACGAACACCATATCATGTGGGCGGCGGGGCGATTCCAGTTTGCCTGCTTCCTTTTTAAAATCGATAAGTCGTATATCCATGTGGTTTGCTCCGTTTGTTAATAATCAGTACATTCTCAATTATAATATTATCGTGAAGTCAAAAGGGATTTTTTTGGATAACACTCCAGCTTTTCAATGAACGTTAATGTTATATTTGTAAAAAATAGACAAAATGCCATAAAATGACAAAAACTGCCCGTACTGCCCCCAGATACGATATGATGTTCAGTGACGGCAAATTCAATGCCACCCTCCTGATAGGACCTGACCCTTTCGGTGCTTTTTATGATTATAGTGTCTTCCAGTGGGCCAGGCTCAAACCCAGGAAAACCGGTTTTGAGCTTACCGGGCACAAGGTCGGGCTGGATATCTTTGAAACTGTGTTCAACTATAATGGTGACAGTATCAGGGCGCGGATAAGGCTGGTCCATGGCCGAAGTTATGGGGGCCTGCAGGAACTCTGGCGTGAGTCGTTGGCGTATGAGGACCTGGTATATCTTAAAAGCCATGCAGGATACGGGAAACACTTGAGCCTGAGCGATGATGTGAGCTGTTTTACCGATGCCATGAAGGAAGGATTCAGTCATCCTGACAGGAACCCATACCAGTTGTATTACCTTGATTGCTGCAAGAGTGAGATGTATTACAGGGATGTGTTCCGGGAGTATGTGGGGTATGAAGGGGTGGACCTGATACTGCATCAGTGGTTCTGCAATTATATTATTATCGGGCCTGTGGTGGTGCTGTTAAGGGAGTTGATGGCGGGGTCGGATTTTGAGACTATTGTGGCAGAGATGAACGATGAGTACGGGGTGCCGCATGTGGATGCTGAGGACGACCCCGCGGATTTTAAGCAGGACCGGAAGATGGTTACTTATTGTGTGGGCTGATGGTGGCTAAACCAGGAAAATGAAAATAACCCCGCCTATAATGAAACTACTTAGGTTCATCAACAGGCTCAATATCAGTGACATTACCAGCGTTAAAGTCTTTTTTGTGAATAGGAAAATGAAATACCCTTCGAACAACACTGCAAATATCTCTGAAAATAATATTACCAGCAGGAAATGTAAGGGCAGATACGGGAAAACCAGCCAGACTATGGGGAGTGATATCAGATTTGCGAGCAGGACACCAACTAAGATACTTCGCGGCTCTTTCTTAACTGACACAAAGACAAAAACCACAAGCAATTCCAGTATTAGCGTTAACACAAGGGCTATTAAAAAAATAGGAATATCAGCGGATGTCGTTCTCTTGAAGAGAGGTACCTCCTCCACAACCAGACCGGTTTCTGTAACCCTCACGTTAAATTGTGCATTGTATGAACTGCTTTTAAAAATATTACTCTGCCGCTGTTGGTCTGAGAAATTGATAACCAGCCTGTGATATTGACTATACCCGTAGGCCATGGAATTACATTCGTCCTGTGTACAATCAAAACACTGGGGACCCAGCCGCTCCAGTGGTCTTGCATCAAGGCACCCGGCATCATTGCATTCGATCTGCTGCCCGTCAATGAGTTCGGGCATGTCCTGGGTTTCATAGACCAGGTTGAACTTCATTGAAGGTTTGGGACCGATATCACCGGATACACCGGGCAGTAATATGAGCAACAATAAGACAGCCGGGATCAAATACCGTTTTTTCATGACCTGGAAGTACTTTCTATCCTTAGTTATATAAAATTATTGGAGGATCAGCCTGTCCCGATTGGGCATGAGGTTTCAGGTAATGGAAATATGTTAAACCTTTTGGGACTGCACAATAAGACCTTCAATGAACTATGGCCCGGTTATCCTCTTACAGACCAACAAGTATGAACATGCACCATGCATCAACGATTCCGATTCTGATTTCGCTATCGCTCAATTTCAACAAAAACAGTGGCAGCAAAAAGAATGAGAAAATATAATAACTAAGAAATGCAGTAATCTTAAAAAGATAAACATGAACTTGAATATAAACAACATCATTGTAGATGACACCTACTGCGAAGCCTTCAGTGGCGTATTTACCAGATTTATCATCACTGCCGGTGACAAGAAGAGACTTAAACGCGCTGCCTACCTTTCCACTGCCCTGCCGTCCACCGTATTCGGCAAATCCGAGGCCGGTATCGAAGCATGGCTGGACCCGGCCGGGACCCCTGATGGGAGGATGGGGGCTGTTGTACAGATATGGGTGAACGATATCAAGGACTCTGACCGGATACTGGCCTCGGAACTGGGCTGGCGGATCAGGCAGGGCATCCTTGTTGTGCCCACCACATCAGTGTTCAATGCCCTGGAATCCGGGACTTCCATTGATATGATGGCACCGGTGGGATACTGTGCTGACGGCTACCAAGTCGAAGAAGAACGCTGCGGCAGGCAGGCCATCGTGCTCCCGCTTATGATGGGGGAGTTCATCATCGAGCGGCATCTCGGCACGGCAAGGGGTGTCATGGGTGGAAATGTATGGTTCTTTTGCGATTCAGTGGATACGGCTCTGGAAGCAGGAGACCGGGCAGTGGCGGCTGTGGATGGCGTGGAAGGTGCGGTATCTACCTTTGATATCTGCTCTGCCGGTTCCAAGCCAGTCTATCCCGGGCAGGCACATCCTGAGGTAGGACCAAGTACCAACCATCCTTACTGCCCCACGTTGAAGGGAAAAATCCCGGATTTTGCAGTACCGGACGGCATCGAGTCCATTCCCGAGATCGTGATCAACGGTGTTGATGAAAAAGCTGTGGGAGATGCCATGAAAGCCGCTATGTATGCAGCTTCCGGGGTACAGGGTGTAACACGTATCTCGGCTGGCAATTATTATGGAAAACTCGGGAAATTCCGGATATACCTTAAAGACCTGTTATAGCCGCATCCAGCTGGTCCCTGTGGGGTAATCCGCTGCGTGCACCGCGTTTTGTTATGCTTATGGATGCAGTGATGTTTCCCATCAGGGCGCAGGTTACTATATCCTTACCCTGCAGCATGCCATAGATGAAACCGGCATTGAATGCATCACCGGCACCGGTAGTGTCCACCACATTCACTTTTTGCGCAGGTATCTCCTCTTGTATAGTCCCGTCCGTAACATAGCATCCCTGTGCTCCCATCTTGACAGCGACCCATTGTGCCCCGGCATCGATGAGCATACTGGCACCTCCCCCTACATCCCCACATCCGGTCATAAGCTGTAGTTCATGGTCGCTGGGCAGCACCACCCTGGCCCGGCTTATGAATTCCATTAATGCATCCATGCCCCGCTCGGCATATAGTGTGCCCGGGTCCAGGCTTATATCTGCGGTTGTACGGGCTGCAACATGCTTCTGGGTCTCGAAAGACGTCTTGGAATTCCTGCATACAAATGAGGTCATGTGAATGAGGGCGGCACTGTTGACCCGGTCCATATCCACATCTGCTGTGGAAATGGTGTCATTCACACCAGGGTCTACAAGTATACCCCTATCTCCCCTCCCGTCTACCATGATGAGGCATTCACCACTCCTGTCATTCTGGTTATTGGCAATACCGACACCTGTTGTATCCACTCCTTCGAACGACAGGTCGTCAAGTAATATCCTGCCGCTTTCGTCTTTAGCTACTTTTCCTATGTAGCCGGTTTTGGTGCCCAGCCTGGACAGACCTACAATGGTGTTGGCTGCTGACCCGCCTGGGTGATTTTCTGTGGAACTGATAAAA
>JAUVLO010000144.1 GCA_030600695.1 Methanosarcinales archaeon
ACTGATGGCTGGATAGGGGAAGCAGTATACCGTGCTATAAAATCCGAGACAGACCCGCTGGCAGAACTGTTCCTGTTCATTGCAGACCATGCCCACCACTTGGACACTACTATTAAACCGGCACTGGAAGATGACAAGATCGTGATCTCGGACAGGTATTCGGACAGCAGGTATGCGTATCAGGGGGCCACCCTGAAAGGAACTGTAGACCATCCCCTGGAATGGGTGATGGGACTTCATAAAGGCTGGACAATAGTGCCAGACCTTACCATTCTGCTGGATGTCAATCCCGCAACTGCCATTACAAGGGTGGGTAATCGCAATCATCAGACCAAGTTCGAAAAGACAGCCTTTCTGGAACAGGTTCGCAGCAATTATCTCAAACTGGTTGAAAAGGAGCCGGACCGATTCCTGGTAGTGGATGCAGGACTGCCCATTAAAGAAGTAGAATATATTGTGCTGTCTGCCATTAGCAAGCTGTGATGACGTAATTGTTTTGAGAGTAATAAGAAATGTAAAAGGCCAGTATAACATAATAGACTAGCATAACAAAGTTGGTGGCGGTGGGCTGACCCCCCTTTCTCAAGGAGTCCCTTAAGGGACATTCCCCTGATCTATTTTCCCCGCACAAGTGCAGTGCAATTGTGCCAACGTTGCTTTTAATGAAGGATCACCAGTCATCCGGTTTAAGAGATCTTAGTGGATCCCATGCCATTTACGACATTGATGACAGGCCAACACCAAATATTATATTCATGTGCTGACTGACCACCCGGTCCTTCACTACCAGCCCACCTGACTCCAGTGTCGTCAGTATTCTCACTGATACACACAACTGGAGTAATTAGGTATGTTATCCTGAAAATTAATATATTTTTTGGTAACAGAATTGGTAACAAAAATGATAATAATCAAAGTATCCTGGCAAATGTAGCATAGCCCGAGTGTCCTCAAAGTATCTTGGCAAATGTAACATAGCCTGAGTGTCCTCAAGGTATCCTAGCAAATGTGACATAGCCCGAATGTCCAACCCTGATCGTAGACGGGCGCGTCCCTCTTTCGCTAAAAGATATTTCACGCTGGGTACATTCAAAAGTGACCACCTCTTCAAGTTCGATCATACTGATGGCCTGGCGCACATCCTTTGCCTGTTCCACAAAAGGTGAGAACACCACGCAAAAACCGCCCGGTTTCAACACTTCAGGCACAAACGGCACAACTTCAGATGCATGGTGCAGATCAAGGGTGACCACATCAAAGGTCTCATTTATTGAATGGATCTCCTGCAATATATCCCCATATCGCACCTCCACATTATCAAGACCTGCAAGCGCAATATTAGACCTGGCCACATCAAGGAAATCCTGCCTGGCCTCATAAGATAGCACCCTTTTTGCCACAAGTCCCAGATAAATAGCAAGGATGCCCGAGCCAGTGCCTGCATCCAGTACAGTGTCTTCCTTATTCAGGCCGGTGTGGGATATAATCATGCCGATGTCTTTTGGATTTACAGGCGCTCCGGTTCGTTTTAACTTTTTGAAAAGATCAGGTGCCCTTGGCCGCCGTGTCTTTAATTCAAATCCAAGGTGCGATGCGATTGAATCCCCGTACTCCATCTCAAGCAATTGGTCCAGCTTGAACACGCCCACTTCTGTATGCAGGTCCCCGTCCCCTGCCGTCACAAAATAGTTCTTACCGCTGCCTTTTAAAAGTACCGGGTCCCCTGGTTTCAAAGCATATCACGCACCAGTGGAACGATCTGGGTAATATGGTCGATCACTATATCTGATTCGAGGCTCAATCTTTCAGGTCTTGAATTTCGCTGCTGGACTGTCAACACAGCAAAATCGGCTTCCCTGAATGCCATTATGTCATTAATAGCATCCCCTACCATAACAACCTTTTCATATGATAGTTTCAGTTCCCTGATGATCCTGCATTTACGCTCTGGAGTTGAAAGCCCGAATGTATGGTCCTTTTTGACACCAATACTTCTTGACACCATTTCAACATCCTCCTGCTTATCGCCTGATGCAATAAATATGTCCACACCCAACGCTTCAAGCCGGGATACCACATCCCCTGCTTCAGGATACAGGCTTCCGCCCGTACTCAATGTATATGGGATACAACTTCGGGCCACATCGACCATCAGGCCCACGCCCAGATATCGCTTATTATCACAGCGATCCAATACTGCTTCCAGCACTTCCTGGAGGTCAGATACCAGTGCAAGGGAGTCAGAACTGATAATGGAGTGTGCTTCATCAATACTCAATGATCTATTGCTGCAACTAATATTGATCTTAATCTGTAATTCCTCAATGCATCGATGTATTGGATAACTCCCGTCCATCTGCATCAACTGTTCTGGCTCAATGTGCAGAATAATAATGGCAAAGTTGGGATTAGTTCCTGCAAGATCAGTTGTCACAATATCATAATAAATGGAGCCGTTCCTGAGATCCTTTGCTGCCCTGTGCATGTGTAAAAGTGTGCCCGCACTGTCAAAGACCACTGCTGTTTTTGCCATATAGAGGTCCATTTGGAATTATTCTTAATTATCTTTTGTGACCAGAAGGGACTGCCCCGTCATCTGGGGCGGAACATCCAGGTGCAGCAGTTCCAGCATAGTGGGGGCGATATCTGCGAAAATACCGTCCCGCAGGTCCACATCCATACCTGATACAAATACCAGGGGCACCCGGTTGGTGGTGTGGGTAGTATGCGGGCTCTTATCCTCGTAATAGATCATCTGCTCACTATTGCCGTGATCTGCCGTGATAATGGCAACGCCGCCCACATCCACTACTGCCCAGACCACTCTGCCCAGGCATTCGTCCACAACCTCTACGGCCTTGACGGCAGCATCCATAATGCCAGTGTGCCCGACCATATCCGGGTTGGCAAAGTTCAGTATGATCACATCATAACCGCCTGATACTATCTTTTCCACAACAGCATCTGTGACCTCATAGGCACTCATCTCAGGTTTCAGGTCATAGGTTGCCACATCCGGAGAATGTATCAGTATCCTGTCCTCTCCTTTGAAGGGTTTTTCCACACCCCCGTTAAAGAAGAACGTCACATGGGCATATTTTTCAGTCTCAGCAATATGAAGCTGTTTTTGTCCGTTTTTTGATAGGTATTCCGCCAGTGTGTTGTCAAAGTGTGCAGGCGGGAAGGCTATTGGGAGATCAAATGTTTCATCGTATTGGGTCATGCAGACAAAATGGATATTCAATTCTTTCTGTCGCTCAAACCCGGAAAAATCCTGCATTGTCAAAGCCCTGGTAAGTTCCCTTGCCCTGTCAGGCCTGAAATTAAAGAAGATCACGGCATCATTATCCTGTATGGTGGCTGTCGGATGGGGGCCGTCCAGTATAATTGTGGGTTTGACAAATTCGTCATTTTCCCCTCTCTCGTAGGCAGCCCTGATTGCATTCGCTGCATC
>JAUVLO010000088.1 GCA_030600695.1 Methanosarcinales archaeon
ACCCACCATGTTCTCGTTACCAAGCACCGCTGTCCTGGCTCCCGTAATTTCCACACTCAGGTCATTCTCCCCTGGTGTCTGGGTCACGGCATATACGACTGTGCCGGTATCAGAAACAAAATCAATGGTCTCACCCAGGTCGCTGCCAAAGTTGTTGTTCCCGTCAGAGACCACTATAATATGGTCATCACCAGTGGATGATGCAAGTATCTCATCACCAATATCAGACCGTAACCCCCGCATCTTCTCCATCCTGGCAGGTGTGGTATCCTGCAATTTATCGAATATCCCCTGTGCCGTATCGCTTTTAAAAATATCCATACTATCGGTCTCGTCAGAGAGTACTGTAATAGTAGGTGTTTCATCGGTCTCTGTTACAGTCACCGGATAATACGGCCCAGCCAGGGAAATTACCAGCAGGGATACAATAATTATCCGGCTCAGTATCAGGCTGCGTCTGGCCCCTTTATGTATCAGGACCCAGCCTATGACAATGACAGGGAGCACTCCCAGCAGATATTCAAGATTCTCAAAGGCTATCGGGATAGAGGATGTTATGACAGCTCCCTCCTGCGTTTAATAATAATAAGTTCAAGTATGATCAGGCCCAGTACCACCCAGATAAGATATGGAGTGATGTCTTTTTTCACGTCCTCACGGATCACTTCCGGTCGTTCAATGTACCTACTGGTGACAGTGCTTGCATCCAGGGAAATTTCATTCACATCAGATTCCTTGGCATCATACAGGTTGGCAGCTATCACCTGCAGTCCGATATGGTATAACCCGACCTGGTCCACCCATAGGTTGGGCGAAGTAAGAGTACTGCCGTCGGGATTTGTTATTGTCTGCGTGGAAGGCATCCTGATAACAGTGCCTGTCCTGACATTGTGTTCGCTAATGTCAGTGCCCCCAAGCCAGTTAAGTATCTGCTTCCAGAAGATCGGGAATTGCGGCATGGCTGCAAATCCTGACCAGGCATCATCGCCTGTGACATCGTTCAGCCCCAGGTGGACAACGGTTCCCTCTCCCTGCCTGCGGTAAGAGAGCATGGGCGATGCGTCCGAAGCCTCCATCAATACAGTAACATCTTCAGGTGCACTTCCCCTGATATGCTGTACTATTTCCAGGTCCGTTACCGGGATGCCGGCAGTTATCGGGTTCTCCTGGATCAGCTTCAGGTCAGTTTCATTTGACATACCTGTAATGTTAATTGGCAGCAGGCCGCCTTCTATACGCGCCAAGCCCGGCGATGCAGTGGTGATCACCACACCCCCATTTTCTACGAACCCTCCAAGGATAGCCGCCGGGTCAGGACCCAGGGAATTATTATCCACCATTCCCAGGATAACAATGCCGTAATCGGACAGGTCTGGCGGCAGGGATGAAACATATTCAACATCTTCAGGTAACAACTCCAGGGCAGTCCTGGTGCCAGTCTGCTCCCTGGTATCCACAAGTAAGACTTGCCCACCGGCGGCCACTGGGATATAAACGTATGCGTTATCGTCAATTTCCAGTTCGCCGCCGCCAGTGATGGTGATTTCGGTTATTCCGGTTTTCAGGTTTGGCACAATGTATGCACGGGTACTGCCGGCAGGGATGCTGAGGGTACCGCCTCTTTGTTCATTCCCTGTCCTGATATCCAGTGAGACCGTGGCCTTACGGTCGTTGAAGTTCTTGACAGCCAGGTTCAGGTTGTATGCCCCATCCTTCACTTCAAGCCAGCCGTTTACTATTCCAATATTATCTTCCCTTTCACCCACCTGTACAAACTCTACTCTTACGCCGTTGTATTCTGCCAGACCCTTGGCCACCAGCGGGTCATCCCCGCTCCATGCGGCAAAGTCAGAGAATACAATAACGGTCCCGCCCGGTCCTGCCAGCCGCTGGCTATAGGTTATGGCGGCGGCGAGGTCAGCCGATATTGCCCGCTGGGGTGTCAGGGCGATGACCTCCTTTACCCGGGTGGTGTCACCTTCTTTCAAGGCCAGCACCGGTACATTCTGTGCCCATACCACGCTGTTCACAGCCGAGAGCCTCTCTGCCGCCAGGGCTTTAGCCTCATCCAGCCTGCCGCCTGCCTGCATACTGGCCGAGTTGTCTATTACGATAACCGTATGCTGGCCAGATACTTTCTCCTCCATAATATAGGGGGCGGCAGCGGCAAGGCTTAATAGTACCAGTACAAGCAGTTGGATCAAGAACAGTGGGTCACGGATGAGTTTTCTCAGCAGCAGTGATAGTTTATTACGCTGCTGCTCACGTTTTAAGAAGAACAGCAGGGATGGTATATCAAGATTGATCGTCCTGGGACGCAGCAGGTAGAGGATTATCAGTGGGATGACACTGGCCAGTGCCAGCAGTGCCAGCGGACTGGAAAACAGGATATCAGGTATGGCAGCCAACAATATCATCTCCCGTGGATGGTCCTGTAGATTGCCTCAAGTATGGGCAGGTCGGTCCTGAACGTAAAGAAATCCGCACCTAGCCGGTCGCACTCATATTTCAGGGCCGCATTGTGGGATTGCAGTTCACTGCCATATTCTAAAACGAAGCCAGTATTGATATCTGTGAACATCTGCTCCCGGGTTTCCAGGTCACGCAATTTTACAGCTCCCAGCTCTTCCAGTTCAATTTCTCCCGGGTCCAGCACCTGGATAACGATCAGGTCATGCCGTCCCATCCTGTACAGGGCAGGCTTGATATCATCCAGCGGTGCAAGAAAATCAGAGATGATAATGACCCTGGATTTTGATTTAATTACACTGCTGTACTGCTGCACTGGCTCGTTAAGTCCTGTGGAACCGCCAGGTTTGGTGGCATTCAACTGGTCGATCGAGGCCAGCAGGTTCACCCTTCCCCTGCCTGGTTTGGATATATTGATATTGTCGGTGAAAGTGGATATGGCAAACTTTTCGTTATCCTTCATCACCAGGTAGGCAAATCCCAGTGCCAGCATGGCGGCATATTCGTATTTGTTCAACCCTTCGGCAGGATAATCCATGCTGCCGCTGGTATCAAGCAGGATATGGGTGACCAGGTCCCGGTATTCCTCGAACTGCCTGACATACAGCTTCTCGGTTCGCGCATATACCTTCCAGTCAATTGTCCTGAAATCGTCACCCCTTTCATATTCACGGAAACCATAGGCATCTGTACCCCTTCCCACCTTAGTGGAACGCCGGGCTCCTGTATACTGGCTGGATACCCTTTTTTGTGCCAGAAAAGAGAAACGTTCAAGTTCGCGGAGGAAATCGGTCGATATCATGCTGGTAAGGATCCGGACCTTATTTATCAGAGTATTTTAGCGTGTTTAATGATACCGTCGATCACATGTTCAAGGGTTACGCCCTTGCGCTGGGACTCGAAGTTCAGGATGATCCTGTGTTTTAATACCGGATAGGCCATTTTCACCACATCCTCCTCGCTGACAAAGTTGCGCCCGTTGATCAGTGCCCGTGCCTTGGCTGCCAGGATAAGCCCTATACTGGCCCTGGGTGAGGCACCGAATTCAATAAATTCAGCATCTTTCCTGGTCTGGATAACAATATTAATGGCTCTCTTTTTCATTTCATCTGAAATGGGCACATCCCTTACCAGGGTCTGGAGTTCAAGTAGTTTATCCCTGGTCAATATCCTGTTGACACTGGGAGCCACGTTGCGGGTGTATCTCTCCACGATCTCATCTTCTTCCTCAAATGTGGGATAGTCCAGGTTTATCTTCAGCAAAAAGCGGTCCAGTTGGGCCTCAGGCAGGGGGAATGTCCCTTCCATTTCGATGGGGTTCTGGGTGGCCAGTACAAAGAACGGCCTGTCAAGCAGATAGGTCTCATTGCCAACTGTAACCTGTTTTTCCTGCATGCTTTCAAGCAGTGCGCTCTGGGTCTTGGGTGATGCCCTGTTAATTTCATCGGCAAGTACGATATTGGCAAATACCGGCCCTGGTTCGAACCTGAACTCCTTGCCGCCGTCCCTTTCTTCTACTACATAGGTGCCTGTAATGTCGGACGGCATCAGGTCGGGCGTGCACTGTATCCTGTTGAATTTCAGGTCAAGTATCTGGGACATGGTACTGACGGTAAGGGTCTTACCAAGCCCGGGATTGCTCTCTATAAGGGCATGCCCGTCGCACAGGATGGTGATCAATATCTGGGTCACTGCCTCCCGCTGCCCAACGATCACTTTTCCTATCTCGTCAAAGATCGACTGGAATATGTCGCCGGAATGCCGGTATGTATCTGACAGGTCTTCGGTGTTGTTGTTCATTCAATACCTCGCTACATTCTTTATTTATTCATATTTACTCTCTGTGTCCTCTGTGCTCTCTGTGGTTTATTACCTATTACTTGTTGGAATTTGCATTTTATTAATTAATATTGTTAGGTTTTTCATTATACTCATTTGATGTATCAATCCTATTACTGTTGGCTCATCTGGATAGCATATTCCCTTATCAGGTCCCTGTCCAGGATGGACAATTGCTGGAGCAGCTGGTAGCTCTCATCAGCAGCAGTTGAGGATACTACATCCACAGGATATGTCTGGGACGGCACGAACTGGACATCATCATCCTGGCCGGCATGCCGTATGGTGACAGAGGTACCGATACCCGGAATTATGACCAGTTCCACATTTTCCCCTTCGAGACTGGCAATTGATGATTCCCCGTAGATATCCTCATCCAGTCCACCGTCAGGGGAGCTTGTCTGGTTGTCTCCGGGCGGGAAGGCACTGTCCGGCAGTTTACCTTCAAGTTCATCCACCAGGGTGGTAATATCTTCAGGCGTAATGTCCACATGGGTCTGTGTGGTAAATAGTCCGGCTGACGCTATCGTCAGCACGACAGATGCAATTATCATGGTAAGCAGATGCCGCCTGTTAAGGAATGAGCCTGCATCCACATCCTTCAATCTTGAAGTCACCTGGTTCCTGAGGTCGGCTGCCACCACATTATCCTCGTTTATAGTGTCGCAGGCAGCCTTGAGCCTTTTCTGCATCCATCCATTCCTGGATTCGATCATCCCGATGGTGTCAATGGCAGGCTTTCTTATGTACAGTATTATGACCAACACTGCTGAGACCAAGATAGATAATGCCATTACCAGTATCTCGTCAAGGGAAATGGCATCTACAATATAGTATTCAATATATTGTGAGAACAGTGAACCGACATTGAAATAATATGACAGGGCATAGAGTAACAGGGTTAGCGCAATAAAATCTGCCAGTTTGTAATAGAACCTGTGCCTGTGGAATGCCCGGGATATTTTTTCAATATCATCAATATCATCGTACATAGGATCCTCGAATGTTAATACAGAGTTAATATGTTATTATTTCTATATGTTATATGTTATAAGTAACATCATAAAGGTTTATCTTTAAGTACGGATGAGTTTGTAGTTTGCAATAACAGCATCAATACCAATGCTTACATTCTGTCGGCTGTTTATACACTCTGGAATTAATAAATTATATTATTTGTGTAGCAAGAAACAATTTAAAAAGGAAAAGTATAATTATAATTGAAAATATTTAAATAATTTGTAGGCATATATATTTAGTGATCATTGAAAATAATTGTTATTATTACTAGGATAACGATTAGAGGAATAGGTGATATAAAATGAAAATTAGAGTCGTAAGTTCAAAAGAGGAAATCAGCACTATCGGAGAAGAAGAGATTGTCCACCTGGCATTCAGGCCGTCTAACAAGGATATTTTCACCCTTGTCCAGACATGCAATAACCTAAAGGCCATTCATATACCAAGCTCGTATAACAAGACAATATCAAAATCCATCCAGATGTTCCTTGATATGCAGAACATTGCCCTTCTTGAAGGCGATGTATGGGGCCATAGGAAGGACATCAATGAATACTATGAGATCAAACCACAGATATTTGACCGCATAGAGGATCTCAGGAAAGAAGGAAACTCCAATGAAGAGATACTGGACCGTCTTGGTATGGAAACCAGGCTCAGCAAAGATCTTATCAAGTTCCTGATCTAAAGTACAAAGCAACAAACCGATATTCCGGTATTTACCGGAATTCTCTTTTTTTATAGTATATCAAGTATAACTTGATGCACTCAAGAAAATCCGACCGATGGGAGGATTTTGTTCTTATTTTATATTTTTATTTTTATTTTACCAGGAACGAGCCAAAGGCATGATCCTCAAGTTCAACCACTTTTTCCCATAATGAGTAACATTCGCAGTCGATCCAGGACAATGCCTCAATTTCCTGGGTGATTGAAAAATCACGTATTGCCTGGGCCACATCCCTGTCACACTCCCTGCAATTATGGGGTCCCCTTTTCGAACCGGCAGCTACCGGGTCAGATACTAATGTAAGTCCAGGGAATTTTTCCTTTGCAGTCCTAAGAACAAATACAGCGCTCCAGAGCCATGGAGGCCGGTAATCCCTGCGGTCGTACAGTTCTTCAACCAGTGTACCTTTCTGGATATTGGTCAGGTTCAGGGAAATGGTAGTGGCATACGGCGCAGCATCTGATATTGATGCCAGGGCATCCTCTATTGCTGTTTTCTCTGACAGGAACGGGGGTTTCAGCAACAGGTACGCTTTGGTGGATACTCCCATTTTTGAAGCTATCCCTGAGGCCCTGGTAAATTCATTAAAAGTAAAACCCTTGTTTATACAGTCCTTGCGTATGGTATCACTGCTGGACTCAAGTCCGATTGCGACCTCGAACTTTATGTCATACTTTTTAAGTATGTCAAGAATGCTGCCAAGGATTTTTTCATTTACGAACTCAGGCCTGGTCTCTGCCATGATCTTTTTTATAGAACCGGTTTTTCCTATCCTTTCCATCATCGCATTTCTTACCTCCGGGGATACCTCCCTTTCATCAAGAAAACTGCCTGAGGTAAATATCTTTAACAGGGATGTTCCTGTTCCCATTTTCTCCAGGGCATATTCAAGCTGGGACAGCAGGTCACCTTCCAGGGGGGCTTCATCGGCAGCATCATTAAAAAATCCGCACATTGTGCACCCGCTTTTACGACTCCAGTAGCACCCGATGGTACGAAAGATCACAGTCAATGAATCAACGGCCGTCCCTTCCTGCAGGTCGCGTCCGGTCAGGACTGCTACTGGCTTTTCAGGAGAATATCGCTTTTTTTTCATGGTAAAATACTCAGGATGTTATCTTTTATTGAATACACATGAGACTTTTTAATTTATTCTGATCAAGTCTGATAAATGGATCATGGCAAAGAAGATCAACCACAGAGAACACAGAGTGCACAGAGCATTATTGTTTTCTCTGTGTTCTCTGTGCGCTCTGTGGTTATAAACCGTTCCAGGAAATAATAAAAAGTCTCATATACATATCAGCTATGGTTTT
>JAUVLO010000107.1 GCA_030600695.1 Methanosarcinales archaeon
ATCGAGGAGCACAGCGAGTCTTGGCATATATCCTATATCCTCCAGTAATGCAAGCATCAGGTAGAATATGAATATAGCAGGTAGGACAACGCCGATAGCAACGAAGAGCCCTGATGTCAACATACCGAACGCCTCGAAACAATTATCTGCCAGGGGATTCCCAACTATGATATAATACAACCATCCTCCTGCGCCAGGAAAAATATCCTGCATCCACGGGAGAAAATGTCCGTCAAACAGCTTGACCATGAATCCATCGGTGAACAGTGTTCCTGCGAACGAGCCGAATATGCTCCAGAAAGCATACATGACCGCAATCGCAATGGGTATGCCTGTGAACGGCTTGATCGTGAGTTCTCCGATCGCATCCTTTAAGGTATGTTTGTATTCTCCAAATGTAACGGTTTGTTTTGCGATCTTATCGATAATATCCCAGCGCTGATCAATTGTCAGTTTCATGTCAGTCCTCCCGCGTTCTTGACAATGTCGTCGATCTCAACGGGTTTAGCATCTTTCAGCCTTGATGTGAGTTCCTTGATCCCTTCGCCGCTGATAGCGACAGTCGGAACCACCGGAACGCCAAGGATCCTCTGAAGGTTATTGATATCGATCTGGATATTCTTATCGACTGCAGCATCCCACATATTGAGTGCGATCACCATTGGATATCCTTCTTCAATAATTTCCAGTGCCAGATAGACCCCGCGTTCTATTTTGGATGCATCGATAACGCAGATCACTTTCACATCCCTATTTTCGTGTAGCATTGCCACAGCAACCTCTTCTGCTTTATCCTTCGGATCAAGAGAGAACGTACCTGGTACATCTATCAGCTCGGCATCCTCACCACCAATCTTCATATATCCTTTCGTAAAGTCAACCGTGGTCCCGGGGTAGTTCGACTCGGTGACATTCGCCCCTGTCAATCGGTTGAAGAATACGCTTTTGCCCACATTCGGGTGCCCCATCAGCAAGACTTTCATGTTTTCATCTCCACACTGATCCTTTCTGCTACGTCCAGTCCAAGGGAGGTGTTTGCCTCATCGACGATCACAACTACCGGACCTTTTATCGGCTGTTTTGTGATCATCTTCAGTTTCTTGCCAACCCTGATGCCCATTCCGGCCACTTTTTTTCGTAGTGTTCCTTCAATGTCTGTTACGGTTCCTTCTTCTTCGTATTCCATCTCAGATAATTTCTTTTCCACACAATCACATCCTGGTAACTCTGATCTTTTGTGCCATCCCGCGCCCGATCGAAAGGACATTTCGATCGACTTCAATGGTAACCGGACCATTGGTGGATATCACACGCACGATGCAGCCCTCGGATATACCTCTTAGGTTCAGTTTCTGCCTGATCCCGTGACCTCCACCAATATCCACAATCCTGGCGGGTTCCCCTGGTTTCATCTGTGAGAGATTCATATCGTTTAAACGCATCTTGTTTCACCTTTTAAGGTTATTCTATGGTTCTGATCCGTGCCATTTTTATGAGAATATTACTTTGCGAATATATTACTTTGAGAATATATTACATTTTTGTGAAAATGTTCGCTTCGGGTCATTATTTGCAGACCCGTTCATATTGCTTTTCCAGGCGATCCATTCTACCAATTATAATTATCATGCACGGATACATCCGCATAATTAGGTGCTCCTAATGTGGGTGTTAGGTATGCTAATACCCTGCCCTATAAATGTTAGGTAATTGGTAAAAATCCTAACATGGTCGAGCTGTAAAGTAGAATATTGATATAAGGAAGGGGAGTATCATAGTTTGCAAGCGGCGAAGCCGATGCACAAAAATAGTGGAAACTGGGTAGTGTACCACTTTATGTCTGACAATGTGGTTTAAAAAAATCTACCCAATTCAAAGGAGTATCTTGAATATCTTCTTTCATTGACGAAGTCGTTTTATTTTTATCCTGCATCATGAAGTTCCTATATATTTGGAACATATCATAGAAATCTTTATTAATACATATCTGTATTAATACGTATATGTATTATCCATTGAAAACTTTCTACCCGCCTGGTGAGAAGGAACTCTTTGTGAACAGGGAACAGGAACTCCGGAGGATGGAGTTCATACTGGAGGAGGTGATAACTAAAAAAGGCAGCAAGGAAAACATCGCCATTCTCGGACTGAGAAGAACCGGCAAGACCATGCTCATAAAGGAGTTTATAAACAGAAACCATACGACGAGTATCCCGATCTACCTGAATGTGCAGCGTATGATGGGGGAGCCCGCGGACTTTTCCCTGCATTTCATTTTAACCACGCTGTTCTGGGCATATCATAAAGACTCGGAAGAAAAATATCTGACACGGACAGCGCTGCTTAACCAGAAACTCTATAATCCGGATCTTTACCCGCTTTTGGAGAGCATTTTCAATGAATATGAAAAGCGCAGGCCTGAATACCGGGTGCTCATTGAGTACTGCTTTGTGTTGCTCAGGGAAATTGCAGCACTGGAGAACAGACCTGTGCCTGTTTTTCTCGATGAGTTCCAGGACATCATGCACCTCAACAGGTTCAAGGGTATTGGTAATGTTCTGGCGATTTTCAGGGAACATTTGAACGATGAAAATGTAGTTTTCTGCATAAGCGGATCAGCAGTCAGGATGATGGAGAATATCCTGAACAACACCGACAGCCCTATTTTCGCTCAACTTTCTAAGATCTACATAAGATATCTTGAAAAGGAGGCATCAAAGGAACTGGTAGGAAAAATAGCTGATTTCGATAATGTCACCGCCGATCTGATCTACAGGTATACCTCCGGACATCCGGAATATATCAGGCATATCACTTCCGGACTCAAAGAAAAAACGGTATTGCTTGATGTTAAACCCAGCAGAATGCTCCTCAAAGAAGTGCTTGTGGAAGAGGTACTCGGAGCAGGAGGGCGGATAAACGACCTGTGTAACTACCTTTATACCACCTCACTTCAAAGAGCAAGATATAAGGCTCCCTTAAAATCGGTGCTGCGTATACTTTCGAAGGATCCGTACTTAACCCAGTCGCAGATCGCTAAGATGCTTGGAAAATCCCAGGGTGAGGTGCGAAACTATCTTTTAGCCCTGGAAGAAATCGATCTCGTAGCAAAGGAAGATGGGAAATATTTCATCATTGATCCACTCATCGGACTCTGGATATCAGGCAAAGAATTTGGAATTGAAAGGCTGACATTCCCAAAGAAGGTTACAGAACGCTACATGAAGCATCTGGAGGAGAAATATCTCAGGGCAAGTACTGAACTTGGCAGAGCAAAGGAGTATGAATTCAGGTATAAGATGGAAGAGAAGTTCGGGCTAACTCTGGATAACTATAACAAAGGCGGCATAGAATTCGATCTGGTAGGTGAGAAAGAAGGTACGGTTTATATATTTGAGATAAAGTGGAGAAACAGGGCTGCAAGTTATAAAGATGTGAAAAAACTCATGGAAAAGGTTGAACTGTCCGAATTCGCTCCCGGTGATAAAAAGTTGTTCTTCCTGTCCAGGGCAGGTTTCACTGAAAGTGCTGAGAAATTTGCCAGGGATAGTGGGATAAAGTTGCTGGATATCTGAAGAGTTTTGAAACCAGACGGAGGGAGTATCTTTTTGCAAGCGGCGAAGTCGATGCACAAATATAGTGGAAGTTGTGGATTTTTCACTGTTTAGAAACTGTTATGAAAATCAGTGTAATTTGTGTCTATATTAATCTTGAATTATTTCATGCTTCATGCATTGGGTATTCGACCATGGTTGTTTGTTTAGCTCAATATTTTTTAAAGTTATATCTCCAATTCAGATAGCGTTTTAGTGATCTTACTCTCCAGGTCCAGGATTTTCTGCTTGATCACTTCAGGCTTTTCATACTGGATTTCCTCATATTCAATCTCCTTGTACTTGGAAATACTCAGATCATAATCATTCTCTTTGATCTCATCAACCGGCACAAAGAAGCATTTCGCTTTCCTATCCTCGTATTTTTCATTCTCCCGCTTCCCGAATTTTTCAAGTATATCGGGAATATCCCCTTTCCCGTCAATGAACGTCCGCTTGTCATCCAGGCTGTACCCGTCTGCGGTCATATCATAGAACCACACTTTTTTGGTAGGCTCGCCTTTGGTAAAGAAGAGCACTCCGGTGGACACCCCTGCATAGGGCTTGAACACCCCTGAAGGCATGGAAATAACAGCATCCAGCCTGCACTCCTCCAGCAGTCTCTTGCGTATGGCCTTATGCGCCCTTGAACTGCCGAAGAGTACCCCGTCGGGCACAATTACCGAACACCTCCCGCCGCTTTGCAGCATGGTGTACATGACTTCCAGGAACAGTATCTCGGTCTTCTTTGTCTTGATTGTGAACTTGCCGCCGATCTCTGATTCATCTATACTGCCTTTGAAGGGCGGATTGGCCAGTACCACTGTGTAGTGGTTTTCTTCATCATAGCGGGCTGAGAGTGTATTGATCTGTTTGATGTGGGGGTCGTTGATGCCGTGCATCATGAGGTTCATGAGGGAAATGCGGCTCATGGTCTGGTCGAAATCGTAACCGTAGAGGGTATGTTCCCGCAACACCTCGAATTGGTCAGGGTTGAGCTTATCGCCCTTGAAGTTGTATTCATTCCCTTCTTCGTCCTTTTTGATAAATTCTGGTGAGGTATTGTTTTTCAGGATGTGCTCATTGGAAGCAACCAGGAAACCGGCAGTACCGCAGGCAGGGTCGCAGATGGTGTCGCCGAGAGATGGGTTTGCCAGTTCCACCATCATCCTGATTATGTGGCGGGGTGTCCTGAACTGGCCGTTCTTGCCTGCGGTTTTTAGTTCTGAGAGCAGGTATTCGTAGAGGTCGCCTTTGGTGTCCCTGTTCTGCTCTTTGATGTGCATGTCGTTGATTATGCGCACGGCTTCAATGAGCAGGGAGGGTGTGGGTATGGCGAATACGGCATCTTTCATGTAGATTTCGTAGAGGGAATCCTCACCGCCGAGGTTGCGCAGGAAGGGGAATACTTAGTCCCGCACATGGTATAAGATGGTGTCGGCGGAGTAGTTGGACCATTTGGACCATTTGCATTCTTCGCTGCCTGTGAAGATCGACTGGTAGGGTTCGCCTGATAGCTGTGCGTCCTGTTCCCGTGCGATGTCTTCGTCTTCGAGGCGTTTCATGAAGAGGAGGTAGGACATTTGCTCTATGGCCTGGAGGGGGTTTGAGATGCCGCCGCTCCAGAATTTGTCCCAGAGCTGGTTGATCTTGGATTTGAGGGTTGGGTCAAGCATTTGTGTTCACCATTTTGGATTGTTATTTTGCAGTTTCATTTTATTTGTTATATTCATACTTCCTTTTACTTTGTGTCCTTCGCGGTGTGCTTTTTCTTAATTCACCGCAAAGGGCGCAAAGACCGCAAAGATTGTGCCAGATTGGTATACATTGGTCATCGGTTAAGGAGTTTGACAGAGTCGGTATGTATTATTTTCCAAAAGACCAATGATTTCATACGATTCTCCAATTTAATTTAAATCGAACACGGATGACACGGATTTGACGGATTTTCACGGATTTATTTATTTATTATCCGTGCACATCCGTGTCATCCGTGCAATCCGTGTTCCATTACAATGTTCCATTACAATATTACTCTTAACCGATGACACATGGGCACTTACCTTATAGAATGTCAATACCCAAGAGCACTGCACTGCGCCGGGCCGTGAACTGTATGGAAGGCAGTAATTCCTCACCGTATTCCTTCACATGTGTTTTATAATCCTCAATTGCTTTATCAATATCCGGGGAGACAGTTACCTTTTTTCCTGGATAAATGTCAGTGCCGCGTTCCAGC
>JAUVLO010000025.1 GCA_030600695.1 Methanosarcinales archaeon
ATTCACGCTAAATACGCTTTCTGCAGCATCTGCCGCTTCAACAGTCACCAGATCCATACCTGCCCCCATCAGCGTGATTGACGGTGTAGAGATCTCTACATTCTCTCTGTAAGTGCCGGCATGGACGAATATAACATCCCCCGACACTGCCGCATTCACAGCAGCCTGTATTGTAGTGTATTCCTCTCCAGTGCCGAGATTCGTGATGCTTGCCGGAGGTGTGATGTCAGGAACAGGCTTTGTCCATGCTGTGTGAACAACCTCTGTGGTGTTCATGTTTCCTGATGTATCGATGGTACGCGTTGCGATCGTGTGTTCGGTATCAGGAGAGAGACCTGTTGCGTTGTAGAACTCTGTTCCATTTGTGACGTTCACAGGTTCGGCCCCATTGATGTAGATCATGACATGCGAGAAGTCAGCATCTTCGGGATCTTCCCATGTCCAGTTGATGAATGTCTCCTCGTAGGTTGTGTTCTCGAGATTCGTGATGCTTGCCGGAGCTATGGTGGCAGGAGCAGGCGTGCATGTACATGCCTCGGCCTCGAAGGAACTGTAGTCCACCACGCTTCCGGAATCTTCACGGATGCTTGCTGCAATCACTTCCGGATATGTCGTTCCCCAGTAATTGTCTTGCACAGTCACATTATAGGATTGCCCGTTCAAGAGGTTCCATTCCCACCCCCGGGTTACGCGGTTGTACTTACCGTTCTCGATTATGTTGTTGTGGTGGATCACATTGCCAGTACTTGCATTGTAAAGGTGGATTCCGCTGACACGGTTGTTCTGCACCAGGTTGCAGGTGATGCTGTTCCCAGTAGACCCTAACAGATAGATACCTTCTTCGTTGTATCTGATCTCATTACCTGTGATCTTGTTGTTTTTACTCTCTTCTGGGTATCCCATGACGATTCCATATCTGTTGCCTGATATGTGGTTGCAAGAGATGTTGCAGTTCTTAGACGTGGATCTGATCCCTGCGCCCCAGTCTCCATCTGTTGCTCCGGTAATCGTAAATCCGTAGATAGCCACATCCTTCTCATTCACCTGAAATACACTTCCCGTTGTATCTGCCGCTTCAACAGTTACTAGATCTGCACCCTCACCCCGCAGCGTGAGTTCCTTCGTATTAATCTCTACATTCTCAATGTAAACGCCAGCATGGACGACTATAACATCCCCTTTGACCGCCGCATTCACAGCATCCTGTATTGTAGAATATGTCTCTCCGGTGCCGACATGCAGTTCTGCTGCTTCGACCGTTACCAGCGCACCCGCCTCTATCAGCGGGGTCAACGGTTTCACAACCTCTACATTCTCACTGTAAGTGCCGGCATGAAGTTCTGCCGCGCTCGCTACGCTGCTTAATGCAGCAATCAGTACAATTGCTAGTATAATGTTGTTTACTTTTTTCATTGTTGCTTTCCTTCTGTTTGGTTATCACTGTCTGTACTCTAACCCATCTTCGCCAGTTTAAAATAAAATCGATAGCAGCAAACCACTACATTTTTGGAGTCTGTTCTACATGCTGATCTATTCAATCACTTGCCATTAGTTTTTTTTCTAATGCTATGAAGCACATATTAATATGGAGCAGTATATAAATAGGTATATATATAAATATTTTGTGCAGAGGGTCTATTCCCGGAAAAAATAAATTTTCACACCCTACATTTGGGAAAAACGCTAGCATTAAGACCCCCGTGTAGTTTTTTAGGCAAATGAAACGGTTAATTAAACCATTAAACTGAAGAACATGGGCTCAAAGCCCTCACCTTCTCCAGAAGAGACATTATGACATTACTATTTTGTATTACACCGATATTCTTTTTATTTCAAAGGTTAGTATCTACATAATGAATATCCAGATAATGGGCGGGTCGGTCAATATCACAGACCTGGACAGATTTCTCAAACAACTCTCAGACATCGGAAGCACTCACAATGTAACAGTGCAGGCATTGAATGCTGACCTGGTATCAGGCAGCCGACACTTGATGTTCGCAGTAGAAAAGGCCATAAGGTCGTTTGGATCGGGCAGGAACACTGCAAATAACCTTGGAATGGAGATAATGCTGTATGCTTCGGGTAACCTCCAGATAGGGCGCGCACTGGGCATGGGCGTAAAAACAGGGGATAACCGTGTTGCTGTGGTAGTGGCAGGTAACAACGGGGTGGACTGTGCTGTTAGTGAAGTAAATGAAGTGCTGGATACCATTGACCCCGCAGTACTGGAATATTCAACAGCCAAGCAGGACAGTTTACTGGAATTCTTTAATATAACTCACGATGAACTGGATGCTGTTGGTGAGAGCAAGATACCTGAACTGGTGCTGGAGAGGGTGGCCCTGGTTGATGTGATCAAATAGGGTGAGTTGAGGTATCCACTTCAAAAAGTATGGTCAATTTTAATTACATTTTACAGGTCATATGATCTGCTGGAAGGCATCGTTAATTTTGTCTGGAGTACAATGTAGAACTCACAAAGATCATCCCCCCTCCCTATCGTCTTTTTGGATTTTATCACTGCATCGCCCTTGAATACGTAGTCAGTGGCACCTTTCAGCAAACCGTGAGTAATATTACATAGGTGAATATTGAATTTTCCATGAGGGTGCACGAGCTGGCATTTGGTGACCACATAATGCATCACATTAGGGTCGATCAATTCCAGGTCTGATTCACGGCCAAGTTTATTATCAATATCAGAGAATGCCGTTTTAAATGTTTCCAGATCCCAGTCACCTATATCAAATTCCCTTTCATATTCTTTAATTATCTGTTCACCCATTCGTATTCCCAGTTTTTCAACTGTAGTATCCATCTCCTTTTTATCCTTTACTCCGTCAAGGAAAATTAAAAAGGCCATCAGTTCATGGTCAAACCCGCCTCTTGAACTCATAAGGCTGTCCACCAGTTCAGAAATTCGTCCTTCAATCTCCCGTTTATGCTGCAGGACTATTAAACTTGAGACTTCAACAGGTTCATAATGATAACCGTTCATTTCCAGTATGTTCAGCAGTGTCCCGGTAATGGATTCGATAACCTCCTTATTTGAGTATGAATGGAATATCGTAAGCTGGTCCTGGTCAATATCGATCCTGTCAACAATCCGTGAGGTCTCAAATACGGATTTTATCATTGGCAAGAGTGCCTGCAGGTTAATGTCCCGCCTGGGCAGTCCCGTATAGACCGAGAACAGGTCAGTATCATCACTCGCCTGGCCGGACATCAGCTTCTCGTAATTCTTCCTGTGGATCGTTACCATCTGGTAATTGGTATTGATGTGGGTGCCGACCAGGGTTTTCCAGAATTCTGGTTTTGATCGGATCTCCTGGATGGTTGTGCCCAGGTCACCAAGATGTACCAGGCAGTCCCTGTAAGCCTCATTGCTGTTGTTTCTTTCAATGAACCTGATGCTGGTCTCAGAGTACCGGTTGGAAATGTGTTCAATGCCGATATTATAATCCGCTATGAACAGGCAGATCAATTTCAGGATGAGCGCACGCTGCCCCTTACTCCCGCCTGAAAGGATATATGTTGAAGATGGCTCGAACCTTGTTTTTGTCCTCCATCCCAACCTGGTACACAGGTCATTGACCTGCTCCACGAGATTATCAATATATGGGTATGGTACTGGCTCAAAAAGCCCCTTAACAATGCCCTTGTCCGGAAGTATCCCCTGGCTATTCCCAAGTAACCACTGCCAGACAAGTTTATCTACTAAAACCCGCTGGTTCTCTATCTTCTCACTGGATACTGCATCATCGATGGCGTTCTCAAGGCTGCCATGGCTTTTGATCATCATGTCTGCGAACTCGATGATCTCCCTGATGCTTGCACTTATGTTCCCCTCGTTCTTTTCAAGGAGGGGAGATAAAATATCCAAGTGCTTCTTTTCAAGCGTAATATTGCGTCGTTCCATTTCTACCAGAATAATGTATTTGAACTACTTCCTTATTAATGCTACGATAGTAAACATTAATGTTCACTCGGCTTTTTTATAATGGCATTAGATTGATTTATCCCAAAGTATAATTAATAGTGATAAATTCCAGATAGGTGATAATGATATGAATAGTGAAAAAACCGCTTCAGAGGTCGCAGAAGCTGTAATAGATGGAAGTTCGCCTAATGCTCCGGGTTACCTGATGGGAAACCCAAGGCGGAAAGAAGCTGAAAAAGAGCGTCAGGAACAGAAAAAGAAAAAATTGGAGCAGGAAGCAGCATTTTTCGATGACCTCATTGACAATTTGCTGATCCCAAAGGGCTTGGTGACTGACAAGGAGAAAAGTTTCGTATTTATACAAGAAAAAGCTGCAAAGTCGAAAAAGTTCTGGGAAGTATGGTATGCAAACTATAACAAGTTGCAAAACATGGATGGTAAAATCGCATTAAAATCGTATGTAGATTATGAATTTGATGAAAAACCATCAATTTTATTAAAAAAGAAGATGTCCACTGTACCTGATAATATCTTTGAGATGGATTTTTACTTTGAACGGCTTGCACGGTTTGCTGCTGATTTCCAGACAGAATGGAAAACACCTCATTTCTATATGAAAAAGAATCAGTCAGGGGCAAATGTCCTGAAAGAAGAATACGAGACCCCAAGAAATATTGAAGCTGAACAAATCGTCTTAAAGATCTGGGATTTGATAAATGACTTCGACACTGTTAACACATTGGTTATGGATTATTATAGTAAGGTACTGAATGAATTGCCTGGAAAATCCATTGATGCAGACAGTTCTAACCAAATATATATCGATATTTTCGGGAATGCCAGATTGGCAAAAGTATTTGAACAAAAAAGGTTCGGGTTATTGAAAGAATATGCCAGGGTACTATTCCAGGTAAAGGATAGCTGGGAAAAGCGACTGGAGAGGACGTACGACAATTTCACAAGTTTCGATGACGTCAGCGATACTATTGATACAATCCTGGAAAACAGACTTAAAGAGATAGATTCTATGTTTTCATAGGAAAACAACTGTCAGTCAGGCAATCCACAGGATTCGTATTTCGGGATGATCGCAAGATCAATCCGGGCCAGGGATGAATAACCTGCATGTAACCTGCATGCATTTTCATTTGGGTCAATCCGGCGCTATCCCATTTTCCAGTTATTTTCAAGACGCTGATACACTCATCTCCTGCGGAGTTGAGTGCCTGCTACGCCCGAAGGGCGTGCAGGTCACGCAGATTTACGCTGATTTAAGGTTGCATCTGCGTAACCTGCACGCCCTTAAGGCGTAGCAGGCATTCACTTCCTGCGGAAGTGAATGTATCAGCGTAAATCTGCGTCTAATATAATTATTGAAATCACTGGATTTTGGAACTGTACCGGTCAATCCGAATCCAGGATGAATAATCCACACGCACTTTCAAAGGGGTCGATCCGGTAATGTATCTCACACATATCCTCAGCAGGATCGTAATGTAAGCATTCCACACATTTGTATTCCATAAGCTCATCCATTATTATCACCAACAGATAATTTATAATGAATAATACTTATGTTATATTAGGTTTTCGAACGTTACTTCTTACGCTTATTTAGACGTAGAATAAAAATATCCGGTCTCGGCCGTTTGCCTGATGTTGATGCAAAATCCGAATAGCAGCGCGGGCACAGGTTGCGCACGTTCACAGAAGCAATTTCCTGCGTGCCCGGGATTATCCTGGCAAATACAAAATCTGAAGGGGAATCTACGGCTTCAGATGTACTTTCCAGCAGTTTCAGGATATGCTCTTCGAACACCTCAAGGTCGTCCACCTGGAACCCCCTCAAATTAGCGGTATATCCGGAACAACCGCATGGCAGGGCAAAAAGGTCAAGTTCGATCACCATTACTGCGCGGCCGATCAGCCGCCTGATGCCGTCCTCCAGGTCGGCACGTGTCCTTAAAAGTTCTTCCGGATTCATCAGGTCTCAATTCCTTTTTTCGTTATAGTGTTCCACGGTACCAGTTTCTCATCAGTAGTGCCCTTATGGTCATACACTTGTGCGATCTCTGATATCCTGCGCTGGCAGTACCCGCATGTATGGCAGACCGTGCTGTGCTTTTTCCATTGCTCGATGGCCCCGTCCAGTGCTTTGTTCGGAATATTGAACAGATCGACCAGGTCTTTGGGGCAGTCCATCAGGTCCATCAGGTTTCCGTCGTAGCTCTCAGCGGCATAAGCATCGACACAATTCAGTATCCAGTTTATGAAATGTGAGCGCCCGCCGATCTTGAACACATCTGTGATGTGGGCATATTCCTCCAGGTCCTCGGGTCTGATGAATGGAGATTTCAGTATCTGCGAAGGGTCATTGATGCGCATGGTCAGGCATTTGTGGTAATAATAGTCGTCCTGCACATTAGGTCTGGGAGGCGGGCCGTTGACGTGGGAGAAAAAGTTGAAATGAGCATACCGGAACGGGCACCGGTACAGGCAGCCTTCGTTCACAAGGAGTTTTAGTTCACAGTCCACTGCATCCCTGATGGCTTCAAGTACATCGAAATGACGGTTCACGTTGGAGTCTATCACAATAGACGAGGCTCCCAGTTGCTCGAAGAACTCAGCCTTCTGGGAACAGTCAACAAATGCCAGTACGCTGACCACCACCGGGATGTTGAACTCGTTTGCGATCATCTCTATAATGTATGGGTCTGCTACTACTACGGTATCCACACCTATGTCCTCAAGGTTGGAGATGTACCAGTGTATGAGGTTATATCCTTCCGGAGTAAGCTGCTGGCCGCCCATGCATGAACTGTTCAGTACCATCTCGATCTTTACACCGTTATTATGACAGTATTCGGTGTGCCTGGCGACTTCTTCCAGTCCGGCATGGCCCAGGTTGACCCTGCCTGTGCCTATGTAGTCGGGCGAGCCTGCCATATAGATGGAATAGATGTCCTTTGAGCTTTCCAGCATTTCCTGGAGGCCGTCGAAGTGTCCGGGGTGGGGAACGTAGAGTTTTTTGTTCATGGTTGGTGAGAGGATTTATGTGGGGTGTGGGTGATAAAGGTTTTTATCGGGTTAACTTGCCATCGATTCTTCAACGATAGCAATTTCTGTTTCAGTTAATCCGTATAGTTCATAGACCATCTGGTCAATGGTTTTGTCTGTTTCCTTGATTTCTTTTTCAATTTGCTCTCGTTTTGCGACTTGCTCTAAAAACGGTGTCATGAATTCTTGAATAATCTTTGTGTTTTCAATTTCGTTTGTAACAAAATTGGGGATTTTTAGTTTTTGGATTTGTTTAAGTATATTTCCTTTGCCAAGTTTTCCCGGTGTGGTATCTTTCAAGCTGTATAATATGAATTTACGCACATTATTATCCTGTATTTTAATTCGAAGTGCATTTACATTGGCAGCATTCATAATCTTGCCTTTGCTTCCTTTATACTTGTAGCCAACATTGAAAATCAACCATTCACCATCTTCTATTACATTAAAAGCCTCAATTTTCTTGACTTCTATTGTACTAACTGGCTTTCCAAAATGGTCTTTTAATACTTCCTTATCACTTGCAGATAGTTCATTAATAAATCCACGTAAGGCAATCATATTGTGAGGGTACAGGTTTACATAATGCCAAAAGTCGGCGGGGATTTCTTTCAGGTTTGCATTAAGGTCAAGCATCTTATTAACAAGATCTACAAGGTTATCATGAGCGGTTTTTTCGGCTGTCTTTGAGAAGTCAATTGGATATATTGGAAGCTGTTCAATACTTTCTGGATAGACATTCAACTTATAACCGAGAAGTGTTTTAAAATAAAAATTTGTTAAGCGTGCGTTAATCATTGCTAATATATATTTCAAATTATAGGTTCGTGATAACTCAGCATCTTCATCGTTAACATATAATTTATGTTTTTGAAGTATTTTTTGACTTAAATCATTAAGGTGGTATTTTAAAATACAGCAATTTAGCGAATGGTCAGTATAGTATTTATTATCATCATAAGTTGCAACTAAACCTGTTTCACCTGTAACTTCACTCACAATCAGTTTTTCATTTTCAAATAATTGAGGAAATGATGGTCGATATAGTTTTTCTAAATCATACAACAGCCATTTTCCAGTATAGACCAATTGATATCTTTTAATATTTTTCCCTTTCAATAATTTTTTACACAGATTATTTATAGGTTCATCAAGATGAAATTGGTCTGCCGGTACACCTCGGGCACCCCATGAGGCAACAACAATTTTTCCGGCTTTCATGCTGTTATTTTCCATTTTTTCAATAATAGGAATTGTTTTGTCATTTAATTCCAAACGGAACATGAAATCTGGAATTTGATAATAGATAGATTGAGGAATAAAATACTCATTTCCAACAATTTTACCACAGGAATTTGGATCTTCAATTAAAGTTGTGATTTTAATTTTAGTTGAGTCTCTTTTCTGTTTATCCAATTCTTTATTTAAAATAATTACGATATTTCTAACAGTTGCATCGGGAAAAATTTTAAATTTTGAAAAATCTACAATTTCTTCAATAATGCAATTGTCCAGGATAAGTTTCCTTAATTTTTCAGCATAATTTTGGTTTAAAAATGGATATGGAATAATAAAACTCAACTTTCCCCCAACTTTCAACAATCTAATTCCTTTTTCAATAAATGCAACATAAATATCGAACCTTTTCAAAGCACTTTCATACTTTCCCATTAAAAAATTTCTATCATCATCGAGTAAATTTGTGACATTTATGTATGGCGGATTCCCTATAACTGTATCAAACCCACCCGTTGAAAAAGCATTCTTAAATTCATCTTCCCAGTTGAATGGGTGCTTCTCCTTCCAATTCTCGCCGAAATTTTCTCTCAATTCATCCTCTGTTCCGCTAATTAGCGAATTCCCAACCTTGATATTCTCACCCAGTATAGGCGGAAGTCTCTCCCCTGGCTTAAGCGCCTTCAACATCAAATTAACAGAAGCAATCTCTACCGCCTGCCTATCCAGGTCAACACCGTGAATATTGTTCCTCAGGATTTCCTGCTCGAATCCCCGGTACTCCTTGAATTCATACGTTTTATTATTTTCAAAGTTCATCTGGCTGCCGTTCGCTTGCCTTATCTCCTCTATCAATCTCTCCTTTTGCCGGCGTATCTTCTCATTTTCCCTCTCATAATAATCCTTGAAGTAATCATATGCCTTAATAAGGAACGACCCGGAACCACATGCTGGGTCCAGCACCTTGATCTTTGAAACCTCCTCTGGCGTTTTATCCTTCAGCAGTTCGCCCAGCGTGTTGCCGACAATATAATCAACCACATACGGAGGCGTATAATAAATGCCCGACTCCTTCCGGCTCGCCATGCCCGGTTTAAGCCCAAGGGTGCCGTCATCCTTCAGGTACAGGGTATTTCCAAGATAGGTCTCATAAGTATTGCCGAGAATATCAAAATCAAACTTCCTGAAAGACCGCTGGTTCATTTCTTTGATAATTCCACCCAGCACTTCATCGCCAATCTCTACCTGCTCGCAGATATGCCCCCTTTCAAATATCTTGCCGTCGTGGATCTTATCGAATTTATCAAACAGCGCCCTTTCACCAAATAACGAATCAACAATTGAGTTATAGATGGGTGAAACTTTCCATTCATCCAGTTTACGTCCCAAAAGGTACGGGTCATCCACCACCAGATTATCTTCCGCCCACCTGATAATAACAATTCGGTCCAGGATCCTCTGGACTGCATCCTTTAATTTTTCCAGATCCAACTGCCCGTTATCATCCTTCAGGACACCATTATCCTTATTGCGCTGGTATATATCATTAGCAAGTGAAATTCTCCAGTTATTTAACAGTTTTAAAAACTCAATGTCAATGTCTGGTTTTTCCTCTTTGTCGGCAAGTTTTTCAATTCGTCCGGTCTCAACCGAATGCTTTGTCAGGTAAAGAAGTTCCCTGAACCTGTCAGTCAGGTCATAGACAGACTCAAAATTTAAAATGGTCAGACCTGTCAGGGCATTATAAACCCTGAGCTTCTCAAAGTTAGTCAGCACTGCCCATCTGCAATTCCTGGAAGCTGCATACAGTATAACCTGCCGCTCTTCCATAGTCCAGTCGGCATCACCTCTTTTTCTAATGTGGGGAATACCGCCGAACCGCTTAGCCTCGATAAATACCTTCGGTTCATCATTAAGTTTTATTTCAATATCAGCAAATCCCACGTCCGGTATGTAACTTTCCCGGGAATACTCATTCATGTCATCTGTTTTCCAACCAAGTATCTTAAAAAGTGGGTCGATAAAATTAGCCCGCACATTAGCTTCGCTGAATTCCTTCATCTCTTTGAGGCTTTTTGAGCTGGCCAGTTCTTTATACCTGCCCAATAGCTCTTCCAGGTCCTGCCTTATCTTTGCATCACTTGTATTCCCTGTCACTCGATGCACCTATGACCTTGGAGTTGAATAAGTTTTCTACATGAGGGAATAGGTCAAGTGGTGAATCATGATGGAACGCCAGTATTTCAGTAAATTATTGACTGAGAACATGATCTTGTATTTGGTGAAAAATTCGGGAGATATTGATTTTGTGTAGAAACCCATGTGTCATCGGTTAAGAGTAATATTGTAATGGAACACGGATTGCACGGATGACACGGATGCGCACGGATAAAAAATAAATCCGTCAAATCCGTCCAATCCGTGTCATCCGTGTTCGATTTAAATTAAATTAGAGAATCATATGAAATTATTGGTCTATTGGAAAATAATATGTACCGACTCTGTCAAACTCCTTAACCGATGACCAATGGGGGATTATATTGCATTTGATGTCAAGGTTGGTCAATGAATCCGGACTAAATTGAAAGCAAATATACTTCAGATTAATTGATAAAAAAACAGGAACTGTGATAAATGTTCCATAGAATGAAGGATTATAAAATATATTAACCTGATATTTAGTAGTAATGATTATGGCAGTGGAAATAAAGAATTCTGGATTTCTAAAGGATTCAGTGAAGCATGTGGTCATCAGGACCTTCATGTCAAAATTGGAAGAGATCAATCAGAAGCTGGATGATATTAACGAGAACATGAAATATTTTGAGAAAAAATACGGCATGCAAACTGAAATATTCTACAAGAAATTTGTGAATGGAGCACTTGAAGACGATATGGACTTTTTTGAATGGAAGGCATCTTATGAGATCTGCAATGAGCTAGAAAAAGAGAAAGGGATGCTGCTTGAGGCAATCGGATGATTGATGACTATTTCTGATTTTTAATAATGAGCGCAGATCAATTGCAATAACACACCGCAAAGGACGCGAAGAACGCAAAGCAAAGGAGCAGAAATCTTTGCGGTTCGTTATAGTTTAAAAGACCAGAAATAATTTAAAAGACTCCCTCATCTTTGTCCCGTATCAACCATACCACACCCCAGCAGCCAAGGGTCAGGATAAGTGCTGCCAACCCCACCACATCCACCCTGGGTGTATGCAGGTACGGGTGGGTCCCGACAATATAGTCAAAATAATCCAGCACTAAAAACACGCCAAGTATCAGCCCCATCATTGTAAACGTGGGCCGTTCCATGTCTTTTACCAGGGTAAGAGCACATAGTACCATGCCGATGTGCAGCAAGAACAGCACAGACCTGAACACCCAGGTCTCTGGAGAGAAATAATAATCAAAATCATACAGCAGCACGAAAAGCGTCCAGATGCCGACCTTGTTCAGCCCGATAAATGTGAAAGTATCGAACAGGTTACTGCGGCGTCCCATCGAATAGGCTGCCAGCACCAGCACGTACATCAGGGTAAAGACCGGGCTGTCAGGTATCAGCGGCCAGTAATATACGGGAGATGTCCTTAACTGCCATTCGTAATAATAGAACCCGAAGGCTGTTCCGGTAATAGATGCCAGCAATAAAGAATATCTGGTCAATGGATAAGCCTTGAACCTGTGGAAAAATTCTATTATATCCATGGATATGTCTTCCTGTTAATTCCTGTCCAGGGGCCTGGCAGGGACGCCGCCCACAAACCCTTCAATATCACTGTTTACCAGGGAATGGGCAGAGACCACAGACCCATCTGCAATTGTTATACCAGGCAATATCGTGGTGTTTGCTCCCACCATCACATCCCTGCCAATGACCACGGGACCGGTCACGTATTCTTTTATCAGGAACTCATGGCACAGGATTGTGGTATTGAAGCCGATTATGGTATTGTCACCTATCTCGATAAGCTGCGGGAACAAAACGTCCATGGTAACCTCAAGTGCTATGGAGACATTGCTGCCCACCCGTATCCCCATCATCCGGTATAGCCAGAGCTTCAGGCCGAGGGAGGGGGATATCCTGGCCAGGCGCATAAGAATATTATTGTAGGTCACCCTTGCAGGGGATACTACATGCTTCCAGTGCCACAGCGAATTGTATTTTCCATGTGACGGGAACCGTTCCAGTTTTCGCTGTGCCGTAACCCTACACCTCCTTCACTACTTTTCCCCGCCCGGATGGGATGATCTTCAGGGTACCTCCCTGGAATGCCTGTGTCAAAGGGTCCGTGCCCCCGGTTGCATGAAGCCTGTCAAGGAACACTGCAAGGGATGCGATCTCGGAATGGGGCTGGTTTCCAACTGCCACGTTCCAGTCAGCCACCTGGTAGATATCAGGAGGGACCTTTTCAGCACCTACAACCACCATTACAGACTCTGTGCCTGATATCTCATCCAGTACACCGGGCAGGTTCTGGCCGTACATGGTCATGTGCACTACCTTACCGCCTGAGTCCTGCCACTTCCGTACCTCCTGTTTCCACGAATCCACTGACCTGGCAAAGAAATCGCCGCCCCAACGCCCGGTCACTTCGTTGATGCTGTTGATAACACCCCGGTCATCCGAAGCAAGCAGCATTCCAGCAGCACCCAGTGCCCGGGCCGTCAGCCCGACATGGGTGGTGACCCGCTGATCCCGCTCAGGCCGGTGGCCGAGCCTCAGCACTACAATATTCATGTTTTCAATAAAGGCCTGATTAAATATAAATCTGGTCACCGTTGACAGGTGATACCGCATTCACTTCCAGGTTCTCGTTGATCCATGATGCAAAACCTTTGGTATTGTCACCATGCACGCAAACCACAAGCTGGCATCCGCCATCCACCTGCTTTGTGACCAGATCCTTGAGGCTGCTGTCACCACTGTGTGCAGAGAAATCATAGAGTTCGATCTGTGCACTGATCGGGGTGGCCTTGCCCCTGTCCTCGTAGTATCCCCGTTCAAGTGCCATCCTTCCGTTGGTGCCTTCTACCTGGTACCCTGTCAGTAATATCTTTGACCTTGGGTCGTCATGGATGTGCTTGAGGTAGTACAGTACAGGACCCCCGTTCAACATACCTGCGGTGGTCACTATGACACAGGGTTCATCCATTAATCTTGACCGCTCTCTTGGATTCACCATAAAAGCGTCCTTGAAAGCCTTGTCAAGGCGGCCCGGATCCTTTAGGTATGAAGGATGTTTTTTGAGGAGCTTGTAGACATCCACTCCCATACCATCCACATAGGGCCTTATACCAAATTTTTCCAGTATCATAACCACTTCCTGGGTGCGCCCGATAGCAAAGGCAGGTATTATTGCCCATCCTCCGCCCTCCACTGTCTCTTTTATTGAGTCAGTGAAATCCCGCTCCAGCTTCGACCTTACTGTGTGTTCAGTGCCGAAGTAGGTACTTTCCACTATGGCTATATCTGCAACCGGCAGTTTTTCGGCCGGACCAAGCAGGTTGGTACCCTTGGCATTTATATCACCTGTGTACAGCAGGCTGCCGCTCTTGTTCTCAAGATATATGCTTGACGAACCCGGAATGTGTCCGGCGTCATACAGCATGCCTTCGTAGCCCGAGGCATCAAATCCGGTACCGTAATCTATTGAATAGGTGTAAAGTTCAAAATCCCTGACATCTTCGATTATGAACGGCAGCACCTGGCCCTTTACTCTTGCAATCTTCATGGTGTCCCTGGCCAGTAGTGATGTCAGGTCCTTGGTCACTGGTGTCATGAATATGTCAGGTTTCATGTCCATGAGGTTGGGTACCACACCGCAGTGGTCCAGGTGACCGTGGGATATAATGACAGAATCGGGGCGCACGCCTCCCACCGGGTATAAGGGGGGTTCGGCTGGTTTCATGCCGTAGTCGAGCAGGACGTTATCGTCAAGTAGTATTGCAGAGCGGCCCACTTCACCGCAGCCGCCAAGGAATCGTAGGTTTATGTGTATCGCCTCTGTAATGTATGATTTTAATTATGTGATAGTTAATTTAACTTTTGTGTTTCTTTTTTCGAGACTTTTTATTATTTCCTGAAACGGTTTATAACCACAGAGGGCACAGAGAGCACAGAGAAACAATAACGCTCTGTGTTCTCTGTGCCCTCTGTGGTTGATTTTCTTTGCCATGATCTATTTTATCCAGAATAAATTAAAAAGTCTCCTTTTTTCCCTCTTTCATTAACTCTCATCAGACAATCCCGTGCCTTAAATCCCCACCGTTGGCCCAGGCCCCGCAGCCAGCAGGTCTGGCACGAAACGTGAGTTATAAGCAGGTGCGGGAGATAGAAGACCCGGAGTCGGCACAAAAGCAGGTGAAAGGGATCCATAACTTGAAAGGGTATTCCAGCGAGTGTATCCGGGAAGAGGGTCCGGGGTGGAAGATTATGTCCAAAAAGCATTTATTACCCACAATCCATAAGAATCCGTATCAAAAATTAAAAGATACGGAGGACGTAAAATGAGCGATGAGATCCGGATCGGGATTATTATATGCGACCGCTACCATGTGTGTGCCGGAGGCAAATGTCTGAGGGCACTCCACAACAGGGAAGGTGCATTCAGCATTTATAAGGATAAAGAGGTGAAACTGGTCGGATATACTGCGTGTGGTGGCTGCCCTGGTGGAAATATCGAATACGCTCCCGAAGAGATGAAGAAGAACGGGGCAGAGGTGATACACCTTGCTACAGGACTGGTCGTCGGATATCCTCCATGCCCCCGTATAACCCAATTTAGTGACTTTATCCAGGCAAAGTATGGGCTTGACGTTGTGATCGGGACGCATCCGATTCCCCAGAACTATTATGAGATGCATACGACGCTCGGGACATGGAACTCTCCCCGATGGAAAGAGATCATTCAACCGACACTCGCGGATGAAGAGACCCGTTTGTTGTACGATTGATATCAGAGTGATGCAGTCAGAGTGATGGAGTGACAGAATGCTGGAATTTTTTCGGGAAGGTGAAAAACATACTGTTTGCTATGGATCTGAGACTTTTTATTATTTCCTGGAACGGTTTAGAACCACAGAGTGCACAGAGAGCACAGAGAAAACAATAATGCTCTGTGTCCTCTGTGCTCTCTGTGGTTGATCTTCTTTGTCATGATCCATTTATCCTACTTGATCAGAATAAATTAAAAAGTCTCATGGATCTATGGGATGGAGATATATATATCCGGATGGAGTTCAATATCCTTAAAAATTTAAAAACCATTTCCATAACGGTACAAAAAATATTTTTTTACCATCTGCTTCCTCTATATCTTCCATATCTTCGGTTATTACAATACCACTATCTAAATTAAAGATCTCCATTGCGCTGTATAATGCTTTGACCTCTCTTTTTCTGGTGCGCTCTTCTTCAAGGTTCCAGCATACCTGGATAGCTTCTTCTGGTTGCAGTCCATCTTTTACGATGAAATCCACTTCTCCTGCATCGCTTTTCCAGTAAAACACTTCCTTTTTGCGCCTCTTCAATTCCACAAACACAGCATTTTCCGCAAGGCGTCCCCTATCCTCTGAGAACTTGAACGACACAGCATTTCGCAGACCTGTATCAATGCAATATATCTTTTTCGGATTTACGGATTGGACCTTCAGCGAAGGAGAGTATATGGGTACCGCATATAGAAGATATGCTTCAGTCATGTATGCAATGTATTCTGATATGGTCTCAAGCCCAAAGCCGAGAGCATTTCTTGTTTTTCTCATGCTGAAAAGATTGGCTATGTTTGTGAGAAGATAAACTGCAAGTTCTTTTGTTTTTCCAGGGTTTGTGCCATACCTGTCCACTATGTCCTTGTAAATAATATCGTCAAAGTACTGGTTTAAAAGGCGGCGTTTATAGTTATCATCAACAAAAAACACTTCGGGAAAGCCGCCCCATTCAAGATACTTTTTCAGGCTGAAAAGCACTTTTGATCGTGTCTGTGTGCTTATTATTTCCGTGTTGTTTACCTGTATGCCTGAAAAAAGCAGAAACTCCGTGAAACTTAAGGGAAATACCTCCACCGATAAGTTTCTTCCAGTGAGCAAAGTGGAGTATTCTTTCTTTAACAGGGAGGCAGATGAGCCGGTAACAAAAAAATTCTTAATGTGTTTCAGGTCGTATTTTTTCCTTACCCACATCTCCCAGTCTTTTTTTCTCTGAACCTCATCAATGAAGACAAAATTGTCAAACGCAGGGTTAAGCTCGCTAAGATAGCTTTCGTATATCTCTTCTGGAGAATAGTGCGCAAGTGCAGCATCCTCGAAATTTATAAGGAGGATATTCTCTGCTACTATGCCGCTTTTTAGAAGATGCTCAATGACCTGGTAAAGCAGGGTTGATTTTCCGCTTCTGCGCACACCAGTGACTATTTTTATCTCTTTTAATTCCAGGAGGTCAATAAGCTCTTCTGATTTTTTCCGCTGCCTTCCAAGCAGGTTCCCAGGGACCTCTTTTTTTTCCCACCACACGTTCCAGTCCGCAAGGATTCGCATTATGTCCGGTTTCATAATGTATAAATGGAACTTGGTATTTAAAAGTGTTACTGTGAACAGTTCACTTTGAGTAAATAGTGAACTGTTCAGGGTTCACTTCGGACTGGATTTATCTTACTGGAGCGTGGCATTCGTGCTCACTTCAAGATTGCACCTCGCCCCGCCCTGCCTTGCTGCCGGTGTCCGGACCACGCGCAGGCGGCAGTGCGTGTTGGTGGAGAGGCGCCGCAGGTTTGGTTGCAGAGGCGATTACCAGGAAGACCTGTATAGAACACATACTTATCCACACCATTTTTCATGTAATCCACAGTAATTGTCAAAGTTGGGATACAATTGATTCCCTCTTGTGCCACTCGATGCAAATACACACCGCAACATTTACATATATGTTGCGTACTATATTTGCATATGGACAAAGAATTTATAATAACCTACCTCAAAAAGAGGAACTACTGGTGGCAGACAGGCAGCATCAACCCTGCAGATAAAGGAATTCTAAGACCCGATTATATTGATGAGGTCAGGAAAATAGAACGCCTGGAAAGGATCACATGCCTGACCGGGATCAGGCGGTCCGGTAAGACCACAATACTCTTCCAGTATATAGATTACCTTCTCAAGAATTCAGATGCAAAAAGAATCGTTTATGTGAAGATGGACGACATTCTGGGAAAAATAGATAGTATCCACGATATCCTGGATATATATCATGAACTGACAGGAATAGACCCTGCCAGGGAAAACGTGTATTTTCTGCTGGATGAGATACATGTCCGGAAAGACTGGCAATTGCAATTAAAATATTACATAGACGCACATGCAAAATGCCGTTTTCTAATATCAGGCTCATCCAAAACCCTGCTGTACCTGGATGCGTCAGAAAGCCTGGCAGGCAGGATAAGCTTTATCGATGTATTTCCCCTGACATTCGGGGAATTCCTGAGATTCAATGGCACACTGCCTGACATGCCTGTACCTCACCCACCTCTTGGTTCCTTTGAAGATATTGAAAGAGTATACCACGGCATCATTGAACACAGACCCGAAATATTGCATGTGCTGGGACAATATTTCGACACCGGGGGATACCCGGAATGGTTCAAGATAAAAGATATGGACATGTGGTACAGGACCATAGTTGAAGATTATTTCGCACTTATCCTGTTCAAGGATATCGTGAGTGTATTCAGGGTAAAGGACCCCATACTGCTTGACAGGCTTGTGCGGGATATTGCAGTGCTGACCACCAACAGGTTCAC
>JAUVLO010000097.1 GCA_030600695.1 Methanosarcinales archaeon
ACCAATTTTGATGGACTCCGGTACCGCTGCCTCTTCAGATGGGGCAGTACAACCTGCAGCAATGATGGCTGCAAGCATCAGTACGACAATAGATAATTTTGCATTATTTATTTTTATAATTTAAATTCCTCCTCTTAAATAAATATGGAATTAATCGAATCATGCTATTTCTTAGTACATCTCTATTTAAGTTTTTCTAAATTCAAAACAGCCATGACTACACATATTATACTCTTTATAATTAGCAGTGTACACAATATTATTGATAAATATGCATTGTTCGTGGTTGAATGTCCTGCCAATTATCCCCTGGCTTTATAAGCACCTTATCCAATTAATACTCTATGGACGCATTTGGATCAATCCTCCTGCCTTACGGCTACCCCGGCTTGTTTTTAGCAAGCTTCCTGGCCTCTACTGTTTTACCCCTGGGTTCCGAAGGTATAGTGATATTGCTTATTGCCAGGAACTTTAATATCTTTTCAGTAGTGCTGGTGGCAACAGTCGGCAATTACCTGGGGGCCTGCACCAGCTATTACATAGGGCTTACAGGCAGGACCCAAGTTATCGAAAAATACCTTCACATTAATGCAGCAAAGATGGAACATGCCCAGGTTTGGTTTGAAAAATACGGTTCATGGTTGTTGCTGTTCACATGGGTACCATTTCTCGGCGATGCCCTGCCTGTGGTAGCGGGTACGATGAAACTGAAATTCGGCATATTTTCAATCCTGGTCTTTGCAGGAAAGCTGTTCAGGTATGGTGCTCTGGCCTATCTGGTGTATAGAGGCATCGGCATTTTATGAACATAATAAAAAATCGCCAGGCGGTGCGGTCACTGCCCCTACTTATGATTCAGGCACCCAGGAAAACTGGAGCGGGACCAAATATAACTTTTTACTCATCAGACACGAGAATCTCTATGTTTTCAGGAAACTGAAAGATGGCGAATCGAAAGCGAAATTCAAAAACAGCATGAAATGGTGGTAATCACACACCCGCCGCCCAGCCACTCTGCACTATACCCTGCCACCGCAGCCCGTCAGGGCGGCAGGGTGGCAGCCAGCCTTGTGGATTCCTGCGGGTTTGGAACCGCAGATAAACGCGGATGAACGCAGATATTGCAGCTAAAATCAGATTATACTTGAATGTATGCTGTGTAATCGAAATTTAAATCCATACTAACCGTTATCTGGTATCTACTTCAAAAAGCATGGTATTTTGACCGGATTTACAGGATTTACAGGATATTAATGTTGCCTCGTATCCTGTCAATCCTGTCTAATAATTTTTAAATTACCCTTAGATTTGAAGTGGATACGTTATCTGTGTTCATCTGTGTTTATCTGTGGTTAATAATGAAATAAAAATAATTCCAGCCTGCTTTCGTTCTACACAGTGCTGAGCCTGGGTTGGGTGTGATGAGTGCGGGCGGCAACCGCGGGTGTTTGGTGGGTGCTGCCGGCGGCGGGTATGCCTGTTGAAATATATAATTTATGTGATATTTTAAGCCACAGAGGACAATTTGATGGACAAGAAAATCCCCTTTCAATTGGATCAACTTGCAAGGCCCCTGGCACAGAAAGGTTAAAACATAATAATGTTCTATTCGGGGACTGCAATGAAACTGTCTGATTTCGATTACCAGCTGCCAAAGGAGATGATCGCCCAGCACCCGGTCGAACCCAGGGATTCATCCAGGTTGATGGTACTGGATGGAAATGTTATCGAACACATGAAATTTGGCGACCTGCCCGCGCTCCTGCATCCTGGCGACCTGCTGGTAATGAACAACAGCAGGGTGATACCAGCCAGGATATATGGGACCAAGGATACTGGCGGTAAATTAGAGGTGCTGCTGGTCAGGCGCCTGGAAGATAAATATTATGAATGCCTAGTCAGGGGTAAAATAAAGCCAGGCAGCAATATTCAATTTAGCAGCGCAGTTACCGGCACGGTAAAGGGTGCGGCAAATGGTACGGTAAAGGGCACGGTAATAGCTACGGAAAAGGACACAGTAGAGGGTACGGTAATTGAGCGGATAGATACACATACCGGGCACCGTTACAATATCAGGTTCCAGTGCGATGGTGCATTTGAATCCCGCCTGCAGGATATAGGTGCCATGCCTGTGCCGCCTTATATCAAAGAACACCTGCACGATAATGAGCGGTACCAGACCATATATTCCAGGCATGAGGGTTCCATAGCCGCACCCACCGCAGGACTGCACTTTACTCCAGAGATGCTGGCCAGACTTGAGGGGATGGGAGTCGGGCTGGTCTTCATCACCCTGCATGTAGGTGTGGGTACGTTCATGCCTGTGCGTTCCGAGGAAGTGGAAGAACACATCATGGAGCCCGAGTACTATATCATAGACCGGGCTGCCGCCGATGCCATTAATGGAACCATATCGCGGGAAGGAAGAATTATTGTTGTGGGCACTACTTCGGTGCGGTCACTGGAAAGTGCAGCATGGCAGGATGGAAGGATATTGCCATCAGAGGGGTGGAGCAACTCGTTTATCTATCCTCCTTATAAGTTTAAAACGCCCATGGCCGGTCTTATCACAAATTTCCACCTGCCAAAATCCACACTATTAATGCTGGTCAGTGCCTATGCAGGCAGGGATACAATTATGAACGCATACATGGAGGCCATCGATACCGGATACAGGTTCTACAGTTTTGGTGATGCTATGTTTTTGTTGAACAATAACGAGGGTACACATGTTTGAGGTAGTTCACCAGGATACGGTATCAGGTGCCAGGCTGGGAAAGCTTACAACCGCCCACCAGATTGTGGATACCCCCGCTTTCATGCCGGTGGCAACCAAGGCAACTGTCAAGACGCTGACCCCGACCGAACTCAGGGATGCGGGCACCCAGGCCATTATCAGCAATGCCTTCCACCTGTACATTGGGCCTGGTCATGAACTGATACGGGAAGCAGGTGGACTGCACAGGTTCATGGGATGGGACGGTGCCATCTTCACTGACAGCGGTGGATTCCAGATATTGCGCAAGGAGTTCAAGTTCAAACTGAACAACCAGGGTATCAATTATATGAATTCCAGGGACGGCAAGCGATACATGTACACGCCCGAACAGTGTATGGAAATACAGGGTGCCCTGGGTTCTGATGTGGCTATGGTGCTGGACGACTGTCCTCCCTGGGGCAGCAACCGTGATGAGATACGGGATTCGGTCTGCCGGACAGTGGACTGGGCACAGCGAAGTCTTGATGCCTGGTGCAATGATGAGCAGCTGGTCTTTGCCATACTACAGGGCGGGACCCTGCCGGATATGAGGGCGGAATGTGCTGAGCGCCTGGTTGGGATGGAGTTCGATGGTTACGGCATAGGGGGACTGAGTATAGGTGAGCCAAAAGAGGTCATGCATGAAACGATTAAGTTGAACTTACCGATGATACCCGAGGATAAGCCGAGGTACTTAATGGGTGTGGGCTCGCCTGTGGAACTGCTGGATTCCATATACCTTGGCGTGGATATTTTTGACAGCGCTTTCCCCACACGCAACGCCCGGCACCAGAGTGCCATGACCAGGCACGGGCAGGTTGACCTTCGGCGAGCAGCGCTTGTGGATGACTTCAGGCCCATAGACGAAGAATGCAAATGCTACACATGCAGGCACTTTTCCAGGTCGTACATATACCACCTGTTCAAGGAATCCGAAATGCTTGCCATGCGACTGGCATCGATACATAATGTGCATTTCCTGCAGGACCTGATGGCCGGGGCCAGGACAGCTATATCAGAGGACAGGTTCGCTGAGTTCAGGGACGATTTCAAGCTCAGGTATTCAGGGTCGGGTAATGCTGATTAAGTCTTTTGGAGAGTTATTCTAAATATTGTGTTTGGCATAACATTTGGTAGTGTCCTACAAATCGTGACCTCTATATTAATTGAATTTGTTGATTTATGAAATAGTATTCATCAAGGAGGAAGGAACACGGATGCCACGGATTCGACGGATACGTACGGATTTATTTATTATCCGTGCACATCCGTGTCATCCGTGCAATCCGTGTTCCATTACAATATTACTCTTAACCGATGACACGTGAAATCCGTGTTCTAAATCATTTGCCCCCATTTATACTTTGAGAGAGAGCGGATTGAAAGTAATATAATTTTTAACAAAATGTCGCAGAGTCCAGGAGGTAAACCCATGATTTTCAAGAATCAGACATATAAATACATTAGGTCATAAAATATAGGACACGACCTAACATTTATTATGTATTCTAAATCAGGACAATGCCAAATTATTTATGTTTAATAATCTTTCAAAGGCGATTAACTATGAAAAATGATACAGCTCTGATATTTGTTATTGTAATCTTTACTTCCTGATTTTTCACCCCGCTACAAAATCAGGAACAACACCAATCACATTACTTTCGTTTTCCAATAGACTTATTGTATGTTTAATCTCTTTATACTGAACATGTTTACTAAATGTTACATATTTCCAGTTAATCTTGTTTACTTCAAGTGAATATTTATCAAGATGCTCTTGGAGTTTGTTTGTAGTGTTTGTAGTGTCACGATCTTCACCAAACAGACTAAGTAAAGCATATGTATCACCATCTTCCTGTTTTACTGCTATAATGCCTATATTTTCGTTTTCATATATGGTTTCTTTTAAATTGTTGAACTCAGATGAAGGAATGACCGTATAATCCTTTTGGCCAAAACTTGATTTTTTTACGGTGTATGAAACCGGTAGATTCTCCTTCAGAATTTCTTCAATTTCAGAGGTGTTATTATCTTTTAACCCCAGATTAATCCCACCAATGTAAGCGTTATCCGGATTATCAATTACTTTGAAAATAAACAACATCATCCCGACAGATGCAACTATCACTATGATCATTAAGACAGCTGTACTGATAATTATCTTTTTATTCATACTCTTTGATCCACCTATTCTTTGATTGAAAAAAAATCAATAGCTATGAATCGCTATTCAATGTTACCTGATATTTTTCCTGCGAGTTCTTCCAGTTCTTCCGGGGATGAGCTATAACCTTTTGCTGAATAATTGATACCGTCGTCAACATAACGGGGTATGATATGGCAGTGGAAATGGTGGATGACCTGTCCTGCCATTTCACCCTGGTTTACAACAAGGTTCAATCCGTCAAGGTCTAATGAGACCTTCATACCACTCACCACTTTCTTCACAGTCCTGAATAGTGCTTCCACATCCGTATCTTCCATATCGATAATATTCCTGGCATGTTTCTTTGGAATTACAAGGGTATGGCCCCGCGTGTTGGGGTCAATGTCAAGAAATGCCAGTGTCTTCTCATCCTGGTAAATTGTGTAACTGGGAATCTCACCGTTTATTATCCTGCAAAAAATACAATCATCCATATGATAACACCCTAACACTTTGTTGGTTATTGTGAATTGGGATACATATTCATGAACTGCATTTTCCTCATAATGTCCTTCATGGTTATTATCCCAATTATCTTATTATCCTGGATCACCAGGAGCCTGCCGATTTGGTTCCTGCCGATTATCTGCAAGGCATGGTATGCATTAATCTCAGGCTCTACAGATATGATATCCTTGGACATGACTTCCTTCACCAGTACCTTATCATGCATTTCTTTTGGGACTTTCTGGACATCATGGAAAGTTATTATTCCAAGCGGTGGATCTGCCAGGTCTTCCTGGACAGGATAACCCATATGCTTGAACCTGAACATCACTTCCACAAGCTGGGATATTGTCCAGTCAGGAGGAATATAGACCACAGTGGGTACCGGGGTCATGACATCCCCTACCTTGATACCTTCCAGGCTTACCGCAAAGTACGTTTCCCGCTCCTCACCCTGTGCACCGTAGTATACGAAAAATGCTATAAGTATCAGAAATGGGTTGATTGGCGGCAATATACCTATCAGTCCCATAAGCAGTGCAAAGGTTTTTCCTATTGCCACCGCTGTCCTTGTGGCCTCTAAATACGGCAGCCACAAGGCCAGGAAAGCTCTTAGTATCCGCCCCCCGTCCATGGGAAAAGCAGGGAGCAGGTTGAATATACCGAGAAAAATGTTATAAAAGGAGATTATCGCCAGGGTTATTAATAGTGCATTCAGGAGGTCCATTTGCATAATATTCGGGCTCAATTCACCGAAATAGAAATCCACTCCTTCCAGGTGGACAGGACCTAATAGGTCATAGAGCACATAGGCCACGATTCCGATGAACAGACTCATTCCCGGACCTGCTGCTGTCATTTTCAATTCCACTTTCGGGTCGCGGGGAATTTCTTCCATCTGGGCCACGCCGCCGAACACGTAAAGGGTGATACTCTGGATTTTTATGCCATTTGATTTGGCAACATACGAGTGGCTCAGTTCATGTAAAAGGAGGGTGGAAAAAAACAGGATGGATGCTATGGTACTGTATAACAGTTTCAGGTCAAAGGAGGTATCAAGTACGTTGAATCCCAGTACCATCCCACCGACTTTGAAACTGATCGCAGCAAAGTAATAAATGAATATAACGAGAATTATTAAAAATGTGATGTGCAATTTTATGGGTATTCCCAGTATCCTGCCTATCTGAACTGACCATTTCAATGTGCTGACTCCTGTTTATATTACTACAATAAACTTATCGTAACCATATATAATCTTTTATAAGGATGCAGGAATTAAGATTCTGCCCTTGATGGGGAAAAATGATACTGCAAAAACGTCTTCACAGCTTACTTTTTCCTGTGCAGCATTTCATGGCACTCCCTGCACAGTACAACAAGATTACCTGGCTCGTTCTTACCACCCTTTGACCTTGGAACCTTATGGTG
>JAUVLO010000008.1 GCA_030600695.1 Methanosarcinales archaeon
AGAAAAAGAATATACATCAGACATCCGGTTTAAAAATTGTTTGATAAAATATCTGTGCATGAAACAAGGATTATCCATAAAAACACCACTCTGCAGAAGTACTCAAGGTTTAATTGAAGGAGCACTTTGCTTTATGACAGGTAAGCAAGTCGATTTGAACATATCTATTACAAACGGGGATAATTGTCAGGGTACACTGAAATTCAAGAAAAAACGTGACGTTTTTCATTTCATATAATTTTCATTATTTATATTTCATAAAAAAAATACTATCTCCTTATCCAGAAAATTTTTAATTTCGGGCATGGCTGTGGAGATTGCGAGGAGGCAAGGGGATTCATGCCGGTTTGCAATGATGCTTTCCAGCAGCCCGTAAACGCCACCTTTACTTATTTCCCCTACATTCATCCAAAAATTTACAACCGTTATATTTTTACTTTATCGATTGCATTATAAACTCACTTCATCCCACACTCATTCAATATTTTATTTAGAAGGAAAACCAATATGCCATTTGAGATAATTGAAAAAAGCCAGATCGTTCCGACAATACACAATATGATTATTTCTGCCCCCAGTATAGCAAGAAAAGCCCGGGCAGGCCAGTTCATAATCCTGAGGATAGATGATACCGGGGAGCGAATTCCCCTGACCATTGCTGATTTTGACCGTGAAAAGGGCACAATAACCACAATCTTCCAGGAGATGGGAAAGACTACAGTCCAGTTATCTAAAATGAACGCCGGAGAAAGCCTGCTCGATTTCGTGGGCCCCCTCGGCAATCCTTCTGAGATAGAGCCGGTAGGTACAGTAGTATGTGTAGGGGGCGGCGTGGGTGTGGCCCCTGTTTATCCCATTGCCCGGGCCCACAAGGAAGCCGGCAACAAAGTAATTTCCATTATAGGCTCCCGCAGTGCGGACCTGCTTTTGTGGGAGGAAAAGATGCGGGATGTAAGTGATGAACTGTTTATTACAACCGATGACGGTACTAAAGGGCACTACGGTTTTGTAACAGATGTGTTAAAAGAACTGCTCGAAGGCAGTGAGCCCATTTCTCTTGTGGTTGCCATCGGACCCCCTATAATGATGCGTGCCGTGGCCGGAGTGACCCATCCTTTCGGTGTGAAAACCGTAGTAAGTCTAAACAGTATCATGGTGGATGGCACTGGCATGTGCGGTTCATGCAGGGTGCTGGTCGGCGGCGAGACAAAGTTCGCATGCGTGGACGGGCCGGAATTTGATGCACATGAAGTCGATTTTACTTTGCTCATGAACAGGTTGCAGATGTACCAGGATGAGGAGCAGCTTGCCATGGAACACTATGAAAAATGTAGTGGAGATGGATGTCAGTGTTAGAACGACAGGACATGCCAAGGCAGGACCCTGAAAAGAGGCGTTCCAACTTTGATGAGGTGGCCATGGGATATTCCCATGAACAGGCTGTAAATGAGGCCAGCAGGTGCATACAGTGTAAGAAACCATTATGTGTGGCCGGATGTCCGGTAGAGATCGATATTCCTGCTTTTATTAAGTGCATAGCCGATGACGATATGGAAGGTGCCATTAGCGAGCTGAAGTCCATGAATGCACTTCCAGCCATCTGCGGTCGCGTGTGCCCGCAAGAGACCCAGTGTGAAGAGGTCTGTGTACTGGCAAAGAAGGGCGAACCTGTGGCTATAGGCAGACTGGAGCGTTATGCTGCTGACTGGGAGCTGGAGAACAAGCAGGGGGAACCGGAAAAACCCGAACCGACAGGTAAGAAGGTGGCCGTAGTGGGTTCAGGTCCGGCAGGGCTGACCGCTGCTGCCGAACTGGCAAAGATGGGGCACAGTGTGACCCTAATGGAGGCCCTGCATAAGGCTGGCGGTGTGCTGGTCTACGGCATACCAGAGTTCAGGCTGCCTAAATCCATTGTCCAAAAGGAAGTTGAATACATAGAAAGACAGGGTGTTGATATCCAGCTCAATAGTGTGGTTGGTATGGTAGAGACTGTGGATGAACTACTGGATGAGTATGATGCCGTGTTCCTTGGAACCGGTGCCGGGTTGCCCAGCTTCATGAACATCGATGGTGAGAATCTCAGTGGTGTTTATTCTGCAAATGAATTCCTGACAAGGGTTAACCTGATGAAGGCATACCAGTTCCCTGATCATGATACTCCTGTCAAGAACGGCCACAAGGTAGTGGTCGTGGGTGGAGGGAACGTTGCAATGGACGCTGCCAGGTGTGCAGTCCGCCTAGGTGCCGAAGAAGTGACTGTAGTGTATCGCCGCGGAGATGATGAGATGCCGGCCAGGCGTGAGGAGATTGAGAATGCAAAAGAGGAAGGCGTTATTTTCAGGCTCCTGTCAAACCCCACACGGATACTGGGTGATGAGAAGAACTGGGTCAGGCAGATGGAATGCCTGGATATGGAGCTATGCGAGCCCGATGAATCGGGACGTTGCAGGCCTGTACCTGTGGAAGGTTCTGAACATATCCTTGATGTGGATGTAATAATAATAGCAGTAGGGACATCTCCAAATCCGCTTATCCCGAAGACCACTTCAAGCCTTGAGACCTCGAAATGGGGTACTATCATAGCCGATGATAACGGTGCTACTTCTAAAACCGGGGTATTTGCCGGTGGGGATGTGGTAACAGGGGCCGCTACAGTCATAAGTGCCATGGGTGCAGGTAAGATTGCTGCCAGGGCTATTGACAAATATCTTAATTCGAATAATTTATAATGTGGTGTGGGTAGAATTAATTTTTTTCGATTCTAGTTTCCAATTAGAAAACTATATATATCCAATCTGAATAGATAGGAGCTTGTGAGCGGGAACAACGTTTTTCTAACTAACCCCCACTCCCCAACCCGCTCACACAAAATACCTCTTATTTTACTTTTCACGATAAACCTAATTTGCTATTAACCATAATTACAGCTAATGACAAAGAATGTGGCTATTATTGGTGCAGGTGCCGTGGGGATGACTGTAGCCACTTACTTAAAACGGCATACGGATTATGATGTTTTGGTATTTTCATCGGACACCCACACTGCGTACAGCCAGTGCGGGATGCCCTTCGTACTGGAAGGTATTATACCTGATTTCCCTGACCTGGTGGTAAGTCCGCCAGATACCTTTATTGAGATGGGTATAGACCTGCATCTGGACACAGAGGTCAGGCACATTGATACCGGAAGCCAGAAAGTGATATCAGATTCAGGTGTTTTTGAATATGATCATCTGGTGATAGCCACTGGTAGTACACCTTTTATCCCGCCCATCCCTGGAATTGACCTGGGCGGCGTGTTCACCCTGCATACGCTGTCTGACGGCATGGACATCAAGACCAATATTAATGATAACAGCAGGGTGGTAGTCATCGGTGCGGATGGGATAGGAATCGAAGTTGCAGCATCCCTTGCCAGGAGTGGGACTGATACCACATTGATCGAGGCCCTGCCCCGGGTGCTTCCCCTTACCCTTGATCCTGATATGGCATCATTTGTAGAGCAGCATCTTATCTCAATGGGTATCAGGGTAATGACAGGTACCAGTGTGGATTCTGTAAATGGACAACAAAGGGTGGAATCGGTCAGTGCGGGGGATGAAACACTGCTGGCTGATGTTGTTATAGTGACTTCCGGACTAAAGCCCTTGATATCGGTTGCCAGGGAGGCTGGCTATGATATAGGTCCCACGGGCGGCATTGTGACCGATGAGCGACTGAGGGTGAGCATGAATGGAGAGTTCCAGGATAATGTTTATTCAGGTGGTGACTGCACCCAGGTGTTTGATCTCATCACGGGTTTGCCTGTCATCAGCAGGCTGGGTTCCGCTGCCCGGCGAATGGCACGGGTTATTGGTGAGAACCTTGCTGGTAAGGATGCTGTCTATCCGCCTACGTTAAGTCCCGGTGTGGTGGTGGCGGGGCATCTGGTGGCAGGTTCGGTGGGTATTACCTCACATACGGCAAAAGTCCATGGCATTGACATAATCAGCGGCAGTTCAAAGGGATATACCAGGGCCGGTTATTATCCGGGTGCTGTGCCCCTGTTCATTAAACTACTGTTCTCAAAAAAGAAGCTTGTAGGCGCACAGGTAGTGTCGGGCGAGGGTGTGAAAGAAAGGATCGATGCCCTCAGCCTTGCCATACGTATGGGTGCCGAAGTGGATGACCTGCTGGATTGGGAGACCTCATACTCGCCGCCGGTTGCCATGGTTATCGACCCGGTAACGTTTGCGGCCGATGATGCTAAAAATAAGATGGAAGGTATAGCTTGATCCGGATTGACGGCTCCTACGGAGAAGGCGGCGGCCAGATCATACGCACGGCTGTAGCACTGTCCGCTGTTACAGGAACTGAGGTAACGATCAGCAATATCCGCACCAACAGGCCGAAACCCGGACTGAAGGCACAGCACATGACCGCCATCAGGACGGCTGCTGACATGACCGGTGCCAGAGTATCGGGACTTAGGCCCGGTTCTACTGAACTCATATTTAGCCCCAGGGATATCTCAGGCGGTCATTACAACATGGATATCGGCACGGCAGGCAGTATCACACTACTTCTCCAGTGCCTGATGCCAGTCGCCTCGGCAGCACAGGAACCAGTATCACTGGATATTACAGGCGGCACCGATGTGGCATGGTCACCTCCTGTCGACTACATGTCCCATGTGCTGGTGCCAGTACTTTCAGCTATGGGACTTGAGTGCAGTATTGAACTGTACAGGCGGGGTTATTATCCCAGGGGCGGCGGCAGGGTCACTGCCATCATCCATCCGTCAGCATTGAGGCCCGTGGACTTGGAGAAAGGGACAGGGATGGAGATGAGGACGGAGATGGAGATGGGGATGGAGATTGAAAAGGAGATGGGCAAGGACAAGGGAAAAGAGGTGGGGAACGAGCCGTGTACAGTTGCAGGCATATCACATAGTTCAAACCTGCCGCCCCACGTGGCCCGGCGCCAGGCTGATGCGGCAGCAGCAGCACTGGAAAAGGCAGGTTATAGTTCATCCATTGATACCAGGCCGTCCAGTTTCCCATCTACCGGCAGCGGGATAACCTTGTGGTGCGGGCATGCCGGCGGCAGTGCCCTGGGCAAGCGGGGGCTGCCTGCAGAGAAGGTGGGCAGGGCTGCTGCCGGGGAGATAATTACAGAACTGGGGTCGAGGGCTGCGGTGGACGTGCACCTTGCTGACCAGTTGATTCCGTACATGGGGCTTGCCAGGGGCGGGAGCTTTACGGTGCGGGAGGTGTCCGGGCATACAAGGACGAATATATGGGTAGTGGAGCAGTTCCTGGGTGTGGAGTTCAGTATAGAAGAAAAAAAAGATGTTTTCAAAATATCATTATAATTCCGGTTCCGGTTCGGTGATTTCCAGATACTGGGGCGGTATCTCCTCGGACAGCACGATAAACTTGTTCACCACCATAATTACCACACCATCCTCCATAGCAGCAAAGGCATCCACCCTGAAGATAACCGGATTCTCAGTATGCACACTGGCAGCCTCCACGGCCTTCTCGTAAGTGGAACTCAGGTGCACATATCTCTGGCGTACAGGCCTGATACCCATTTCCTGTATCATATCTGCCTCTTCCTGGCTGGCACCGTAATATACAAACTCCAGGTCGTTCTCAGGAAAATCCAGGTCAATGACAACCGAGTGTCCGTATCTGGCCCTAATATTTTTGCCTGATATCTGGTACCTATCCTTCTTATCAGATTCCACCATCGCTATCAACCTGTTATGGGATGCCCAGGGATACCTTGTCATCATAACATCCACCAGTACATCAATATTTACCCAACCATGTTGGTCCATAGCCAGCCCCAGGTCATCAGGAAAATGCCGCAATGCTCCGGAAAGGAACCGCCCCATCCGTTCAGTGCGCTCATCATCCAGCACATAACTGCCGGCCTCGCCGCATTGACATACTTCTCCTCTGAAAAAACCATGTTTCGGACACTTTCGTATCATACAACCAGCAATATTATTAATACATCTTATAAACCTTATTAATTGTTCAAGAAAATGCTCACATCGTTCGCATTTTCTAAGCCTACGGGAAAGTATATACATTCCTATACGTTGAAAAAACAATGCATATTAAAACATTGTAACAAATATATGAACTTGTAGATGTGAAATACCCATGACTATCAGGAAAGGGTGTATCGTGTCTGACCGACCGTGGACTATCAGGAGAAATTGAACTATCAGGAGAAATACAACTGACATTAAAAGCGATATTCGAACCGGAATCTATAGCCGTTATCGGGGCATCGGCAACACCAGGTAAATGGGGTTATACCATACTGAAGAACTTGCTGGGCAATGGGTTCCCCAGCCCTGTATATGCTGTAAACCCGAAGGCAACGGACATCCTTGAGCAGACATGTTATCCTACTGTGCTGGATATACCGGGTCCTGTTGACATGGCAGTGATCGTTGTACCCATATCCCATGCACTTGCAGTAACAGAAGAATGCGGCCAGAAAGGAGTGAAAGGCATTATCATGGTCACTGCAGGGTTCAGCGAAGTGGGTGGCGAGGGGAAGCAGCTTGAAGAACAGTTGATGGGGATTGTTGACCGATACGGTATGAGGCTGATCGGCCCGAACACACTGGGAGTGGTCAATGCCCATGCAGGCATGAATGCCAGTATTATCTCCAAACTACCTGCAAAGGGCGGCATATCCTTTATCACCCAGAGCGGTACACTGGGATTGGCCCTGGCTGACTGGACAATGGAGATGGGGATCGGCCTGAATATCGTGGTAAGCACTGGCAACAAGGCCAATGTTGATGATGTGGACTTACTGGAATATCTTGCTGATGATAAACAGACAGATGTGATCGCCATGTATATAGAGGGTATCGATCACGGCCGGAAGTTCATGGAACTGGCCAAGGGTATATCCAAACCCATTCTTGCGGTAAAGGCCGGCCGGACCCGGAGCGGTTCAAAGGCAGTATTCTCACACACAGGTAGTCTGGCAGGTTTGGATAATGTTTACAGTGCCGCTTTTAAGCAGGCAGGTATTATCAGGATTGAGAATATTGATGACCTTTTTGATTCTGCACTGGCCCTTTCGGTCCAGCCCGCACCCGCGGGCAACAGGGTGGGAATAATTTCCAACGGCGGCGGTGCCAGTATCATAGCATCTGACACCTGTGAACGCCTGGGTCTGGCAATACCGGACCTTGAGCCGGGGACAAGAGCTGAGATCAAGGAACTGGTACCCAGGTTTGCATCATACAGCAATCCGGTAGATACGGCCGGACTGGCATCTTATGAGACCTATAACGGTATCGTCAAACATATGTTGCGCGACCCAAACATTGATGCGTTGATCGTGATCTATGTGCATACCGTGATGTGGGATTCACGTATTCCGGCAAATGCTATTGTAGATATCCACCGCGGTAGATGTATTAAACCAGTAATAACATGCTGGCTTGGAGGTGCGGGCACAGAAGCAGGGATAGACATCCTGAAGGCTGGCGGTCTTCCCAATTACCCTGTACCTGAAAGGGCTGTCAAGGCCCTGGCATCCCTGGTAAAGCATAATGGGTTTTTGGAGAAGGTGAAGGAATGAACGGGAATGAGGAACGGCTCTGGAAATTGTTAGGGGAGTGGAATATTCCCGTACTCCCAATGGCTGCGGCATCTTCAGCCGATGCTGCGGTGGAAGCGGCCAAAACCCTGGGTTATCCTGTTGTAATGAAAGTCCTCTCTCCTGATATCACTCATAAAAGCGATGTGGGCGGCGTTATACTTGACCTGGGTTCGGATAAGGAGGTAAAGGATGCATATCACGGGATGATGGCATCCGTGAAACAGCACCAGCCGGAAGCCAGGATCGAAGGAGTAGTGCTGCAGAAGATGGCCGGACCCGGACTTGAAGTGATAGTCGGTGCCAAACTGGACCCCCAGTTCGGTCATGTGATCATGTTCGGCCTGGGTGGTATATTTGTGGAGATATGCAGGGATGTTTCTTTCAGGGTAACGCCCGTGGACAGGGAGATGGCACGGGATATGGTATTGGAAATAAAGGGCAGTCCTATCATTGAAGGTGCGAGGGGCAGGGAATCCGCGGACCTGGAAGCCATTATTGATGTGATCACTGCATTATCCTCTATGCTTGAGAAGAATCCTGATATCACTGAGATCGATATTAACCCATTGGTAGTTTATTCCCGGGGGTCGGTAGCAGTGGATGCCAGGATGCTTACAAGATGAGTGAATATTGGTTTTTCAACGTATAGGAAAGTATATATTTTCCTATAGGCTTAGAAAATGCGAACAAAGTGAGCATTTTCTTGACAGGTTTATTAGTAAAATATATGTAGAATAGCTGAAAGGTATTATACCCATATTGATTTCAGTGAGGTGGCAAAATGGAAAATGACGATGTAGTATATGTCGGTAACAAACCAGTGATGAACTATGTGCTTGCAGTGATAACCCAGTTCAATGGTGGCACCAATAAAGTAACTATCAAGGCACGCGGCAGGGCCATTTCAAGAGCTGTTGATGTTGCGGAAGTGGTGAGAAACAGGTTCCTTGATAATGTGGAAGTGAAGGATATTCTCATATCCACAGAAAAGGTAACATCGGACCGCGGCGAAACCAACGTATCAGCAATGGAAATAACAATAGGGAAGTAGTATTATTTTCTATTTTATTCCCTCAGAGCAGTAGGTACCATGAAAATAGAGATACTACCCGGCACCCTGGATTATGACGGCTCCCAGATAGAGCCGCTGTGGGCATACTCAAAAGGTATTTCCGGGGACAGCATTGTGTTGTTCAGGGGGGCTATGGATATTCCAGATTCAAATATCAAGGACCTGGAAGACCTGCAGAATAATCTGGCCATTAAGGGCGGGGACATGCTGCACTTTATAGTTGAGCGGTTCGATTCACCGGGCAGCATCAGGCTTGCATATTATATGCAGCGCTTGCTGGTTGTCTGTGCTAAGGATGTCTTATTACACCACGGCATAGAATCGATGCGCAGCGGTGATGATCTTTTTATTGGCAGTGGTAAATTGAGTGTTAGTATAGCATCTGCGGGGATTTCCTCTGAGAAAATACATTTTGGCATTAATATTTCATGTAATGGCACGCCCCCTGATGTGGAAGTTGCCTGTCTGACAGACCTGGGCATCACTGATTTTATAGGCATGGGAAAAGAGATCGTCACTGCCTTTACTGCTGAGGTCGATGACATAGAGTCTGATATTGTGAAAACAAAGGGACTTTGACCTGATCTCGCCTCAAGTTAATCCAACTGAAGAGAGGATTTTTTTGTTGGTATTATAAGTTTAACCTGCTATTCTCGATAACGAAACACGGGACCACTAAAATCCCATGAACATTTCATAACATTTTTATACATAGAATTTAACTCTCAATATCGAAAGGACATATAGGTGATGATATGGAGGAAATTATTGATAATTTTATACCTGTAGCTATTTTCATTCTATTTGGTTTAGTAATACCCTTGGCAATAATGTTTATAGTAAAGCAGATATCGCCGAGAAGTACAAACCCAGTCAAGTTCACAACCTATGAAAGTGGTTCTGTGCCCACCGGTAGCGCGAATATGATGTTCAATGTCGAATATTATGCATATGCAATACTTTTTGTATTGTTTGATGTTGAAATGCTGTTCCTTTACCCATGGGTTACTGTTTATGTGAATGATGCTGTGATTGCAACTACACCAGGTTTTACTACAGGGTTTAGCATTTTAGCGATGGTATTGTTTATGATTGTTGTATTATTGGGACTTATATATGAATGGAAGAAGGGGGTCTTGGAATGGGTGAGATAGAGAGTGAGCTTCCACCGAATGTGTCGGTCACTTCTGCCAGTGCAATACAAGAGTTCATTAAAAATTCACCGCTCCAGAAAATTGTGAACTGGGGCAGAAAGAACTCGTTATGGTTCATGACCCATCCGATGGGTTGCTGCGGAATTGAACAAATATGCGTAGGTGTAGCCCATTATGACACAGACAGGTTTGGCATCATCCCGAGGTGTTCCCCAAGACAGGCTGATGTAATGATGATCAGCGGTTATGTTTCCAAGAAATATCTACCTGGTCTGCAAAGGGTCTGGGACCAGATGTTAGAACCTAAGTGGATATTGATGATGGGCGAGTGTGCAATCTCCGGCGGCCCATGGTGGGAATCATATAGTACAGTCACACATCTTGATGAAATATTCCCTGTGGATATTTATATTCCTGGCTGTCCGCCAAGACCTGAAGCTCTTTTGCAGGGTTTCATTGAACTACAGAAAAAGATCGTGGCTGAGCAAGACAGGACTGTAATACCAAATCCAGCAGATGGTGGTGTGTAAAATATGGGAGATGAAAAAATCGATAAAACCATCATGGTAGAACTGTCAAATACGTTCAAGGATGCAGTTTCTGAAGTGGATGTCCCTTCACTGAACAGGGCGGTAGCCAGAATCGAACCAGGTAAGGTAAAAGAGATCATGCAGTTTTTACTTGACAAAGGTTTTGACCATCTTTCCTGTATATCTGGTATAGATTATCCTCCTGATAAGATGGAGGTAGTATATCATGTCACATCATATTCGGCACCGTTGGTCATAACATTAAAAGCTTCAATACCAAGAGATGATCCGAATATTGATTCACTTTGTGGTATATACTGGAATGCTAACTGGTATGAAAGGGAAACATATGAACTTTATGGGATCAAATTCACTGATTGCCCTTATATGAAGGTTCTATTGCTGATAGAAGAAATGGAAGGAGAATGGCCACTGCGTAAAGATTACGCTGGGTATCCCGATTTAACATAGGTGATGAATAATGACGCATGAAGATACTCAAATTACTTCCCCACCCAAACCATCTGAGATACTCCTGCATCTTGGACCACAGCATCCATTGCAGCCAGGTCCTTTTGTGCTTGACCTGAAGATAGAGGGTGAGACAATAAGAGAAGCGGAACTCCATATCGGTTATATTCATAAAGGTATGGAAAAGGTGTTTGAAGACAGGACATATCTCCAGATCCTTCCGCTGACAGACAGGATATGTTATCTTGCCTCCAATTCCAACAACGATGTCTACTGTCGTGGTGTTGAGGAACTGTTGGGCATAGAACCTACAGACCGTGCCATGTATCTCAGGGTATTAACTAATGAGCTTTGCAGATTACAGAGTCATCTGTTAGGAATAGGTGAATTTACTACAGATGTGGGCTTTTTGACCATGTTCATCTATATGGTCAGGGAGCGAGAAGGGATTGTATCCCTGCTGGAAGCTATTACAGGTTCAAGACTGAACCATAATTATGCAAGGTTCGGCGGGGTAGCGAACGACCTGCCGCCAGGCTATAAGGAGATGGCATTAAAAATCCTGGGTGACGTGAAGAAACAGATCAAATCCCATGATGCGATGATGTCCAGTGATTCAATCTACTGCAGAAGGACTAAAGGTGTAGGAGTATTAACTGCCAAAGAAGCCAGCGAACTTGGAGTGGCAGGACCGCCTTTAAGGGCCACAGGCGTGGAGTATGACCTGAGGCGGATGGAACCTTACCTGGTATATGATGATCTTGATTTTAAGGTGATCACCCAGACCGAGGGTGATGTATTTGCACGGGTCAAAGTACGATTTCTGGAGATGCTTGAGAGTATCTATATTATTGAGCAGTGTCTGGACCAGATGCCTTCAGGTCCGTATAAGCAGGATGTAACACCATATATCACGCGGCCCAAACCCGGTGAGGTGTATTCCCGTATTGAAGATCCGAGGGGAGAAATGGGGATGTACATAATTTCTGACGGTTCCGATAAACCATATCGTTTCAGGATAAGGGGTCCTGCTTTTGCTACGTCACAGGCACTTCCGCCATTATTGCTGGGAGGATACGTAGCTGATGTAGCAGCCATAGCAGCGAGTATGGATTCATGTACCAGTGAGGTAGATCGGTAGGAGGAGTAATTTATGGGAATATATGAAATTATTATGGATACTCTTGTTTTTATTTTTGCAACTAATCCATTTTCTCCCTGGATCAGGGGTGTTCTTGGCGGGCTTGTGATAGGAGCCGTGTTCGCCGGAGCTCTTGTAATGGTATACCTTGAGCGTAAGTTCCTGGGAGATATGCAATCCAGGATAGGTCCTAATCGGGTAGGTGGTCGTTTTGGTTTATTGCAGTTGATAGCAGATGCTATCAAACTCTTCACTAAAGAAGATATTATCCCTGCAAAGGCTGATAAGTGGTTATTTATTGGTGCACCGATTGTTGCACTTACGTCAGGTTTTTTGATGGTGGCAGTAATCCCCTTCGATTACCTTTATATCAATGGGAACTATTATGCAGTAGCAGTATCCCGAATGGATATCAGTATCCTGTATCTTGAAGCAGTATCCGGATTGGCCATCTTTGCTATATTTATGGCAGGATGGGGTTCAAGTAGTAAATATGCAGTACTTGCTGCATTCAGGAACGTAGCAAAGATGATCGGTTACGAAATTCCAATGGGTATTTCTATTATTAGTGTGGCAGTAATGGCGCATTCACTGGATATCGTGGAAATAGTAGAAGCCCAGTCAAGTATATGGTTCATTATTGCACAGCCGTTGGGTTTTGTGGTATTCTTCATAGCCTTGTTGGCTGATGTGGGACGAATACCTTTTGACCAAACTGAAGCAGAAGAAGAACTCGTCGCAGGATGGGCTACGGAATACAGCGGGATGAGATGGGGGCTGGCATTCTTTGCTGAATATTTCCATGCAGTTGTGGCTTCTTTTATGATTACCTTGATATTCTTAGGAGGATGGAATGGTCTCCCGATTGTCGGCAATCTATACATTCCAGGAATATTTTGGGTGATTGCCAAGGTAATAATAGTGATGATGGTTTTCATATGGATCAGGGCTGCCCTGCCGAGATACAGGATCGACCAGGTCATCGACATAGGCTGGAAGGTATTAATTCCACTTGCTTTGCTAAACCTTGTATGGTCAACTATCATAGGATTAATGTGGGCCTAGGAGGGGAAAAAGATGGTATTAAAAAATTTACAAATAACTCTTCGCACTGTATATACAAAATCTGTAACGAGACTATATCCGGAAGAAATTATGGAACTGCCTGATGCATTCAGGGGGCAGCAACATCTGGATATGGATAAATGTGTAGGGTGCGGTATATGTTCCCAGATGTGTCCCAATGATGTTATTGAGATAGTAAAATGCGGAAAATGGTATCCGCAATTTGATAACGGGCATTGTATGTTCTGCGGATTGTGTGTTGATTTCTGTCCGAATGGTGCGCTGTCTATGACAAAACACTTTGAACTGGCTTGTTGGACTAAGGCAGAAACAATCTATAGCCCGGACCAGCTTGCAGCTCCGAATAAAGCTGAACTTGAAGGCAGGACTGGGGGGTATACGAAATGATAGACCTACAGATCATACCATTTGCGATCATATCAATAATCATGATTGGCTCGTCCATCATGGTGGTAAAATCAAAGGAAGTAGTACACAGTGCATTCCATTGTGTTATAACTATGATGGGTGCTGCCGGATTATATGTGTTGCTTAATGCGCAGTTCATAGCTGTAGTGCAGATACTGGTGTATGTAGGAGCCATTGGTGTGATGATACTCTTTGCAGTAATGCTTACTACGAGAAACCAGGAGGTGGAGTGAATATGGAACAATTATCAGGCACAGGTAGAGTAATTGGCCTGTTTACTGCACTTTTATTGATGGGGGTATTATTGCTTGCGGTCGTTAGTGTTTTCGGATTAGAGCCTTTAGTTCCAAGCACTCTGCCAGATAGTGTACCTATTGATTATACAGTGTGGGAGGACGGCTCAAAGGATGCAAGTGGGATTGAACATATAGGAGGACTCTTGTTCACTAAATATGTAATCCCATTCGAGGTCCTTGCACTGGTCCTGTTAGCGGCACTGTTAGGGAGTCTTTACATGGCCAAGAAGGAGGAAAAGTAATGTTACCGGTCAGTTATTATCTAATTGTTGCAGCTATTATCTTCAGCATTGGTGCTTATGGTGTGATGACATTAAGGTCAGGAATTATGATCATGATGTGTGTGGAATTAATGCTTAATTCAGCTAATATCAACCTGATAGCCTTTGCATCACATTTCAGCCAGGTGAACGGTCATGTTTTTGTGCTGTTCAGTATTGCTTTGGCAGCGGCTGAAGCAGCTATTGGGTTTGCAATATTAATGAGTATATTCAGGTCTAAGAACAATGTCAATATCGACAACATGAACATCCTGAGGTGGTAAGATATGGCTGTTGATAATATAGTATATTTGATACCGGCACTTCCGGTGTTAGCATTCGTACTTACCCTTGCTTTTGGCAAGAAACTCCCTTCAGGCGGAGGATATATTCCGATACTGGCAATCGCCATATCCTGTATTATATCTATACTGGCATTTTTACAGATATATAAAACAGGTACACCTATTGAGGTATCTGCGCCTTGGTTTTCAGTATTGAACGTTGGTATTTTGATAGATCCTCTAGCAAGTGTAATGTTGTTGATGGTCACTTTTGTGAGTTTGCTCATTCACATCTATGCTATAGGTTATATGGCACATGATCCAGCCAAACCCAGGTATTTTGCAGAGACTGCATTGTTCACTGCTGCTATGCTGGGTGTTGTGCTGTCAGATAATATCCTCCAGTTATTTATTTCTTGGGAACTGGTAGGACTGTGTTCATATCTGCTAATTGGTTTCTGGTTCAGGAAACCTACAGCAGCTGCTGCCGGAAAGAAGGCTTTCCTCACAACCCGTGTTGGTGATGTGCTGTTCTTAGCTGGTATAGTAATATTATACAGTAATATGGTTGAACATGTACTTCCCCATATAACCGGGAATGAAACAGTATATCTGCTCCAGTTCAGTACGATATTTGAAAATATTCATCATATACCCTCTGGTCAACTTACTATCATTACACTGCTCTTCTTTGGCGGTGCGGTAGGTAAGAGCGGTCAGTTCCCGCTACATGTGTGGTTACCTGATGCAATGGAAGGTCCCACTACGGTGTCGGCCTTGATCCATGCAGCTACTATGGTTACAGCTGGTGTGTATCTGGTTGCCAGAACGTTCCCGATGTTCATTGCATCTCCTGGGGTTGAATTAGCTGGAATTACAATTCCTGCGACACTTACTGTTGTAGCTTATATTGGAGGTTTTACAGCACTGTTCGCATCTACTATGGGACTGGTAATGAACGATATCAAGCGTGTGCTTGCCTTTTCTACGATCAGCCAGCTTGGATATATGATGCTGGCACTGGGAATGGGATCGGTAATAGGTGCCGCAGCAGTAGGTTTTGCCATGTTCCACCTGATCAATCATGCATTCTTCAAAGCATGTCTGTTCTTATGTGCAGGTAGTGTCATCCATTCGACGGGTACAAATGATCTGCGTGAAATGGGTGGTCTGATGAGTAAGATGAAGATCACAGGGATCACAATGTTATTTGCTTCCCTGGCACTTGCCGGTATTGGTATACCATTTTTGAAAATAGCTGGTACACCTATTGGTACCAGTGGCTTTGTCAGTAAGGATGCGATAATTGTTGAAGGTACATATGTATTTGCCCACATGACCAATGACTGGATTCCATTTGCCTTTGGTATATTAGCGGCATTATTGACAGCAATATATACATTCAGGCTGTGGTTTATGGCATTCACAGGCAAACCCCGCCAGGAAAGACATCCTCATGAGTCGCCAGCAACTATGACAGGAGTTTTGTCAGTACTTGCAGCATTTGCATTGGTATTTGGAATGCTTACCTTCGTTCCGTTCCTGGATTTCGTCGGTCATACATATGATCATCACGAGATAGAACATCTTGCTGGGTTAGGTGGCAACCATATTATCGATCATCATGAACTTCATCATATTATCACAGAAGAAACTTCGCCTATAATATTCCTCCTGCCGGTTATCGTTGGTGTGGGTGGACTACTGTTAGCATGGGTGATCTATAACAGGCGGTGGATAAATGTAGCATCGATCGGAAATATGAAGAATCCGTTATTCGTGATTCTTGCCAAGCGATACTACCAGCATGAGATATTCATTGAGCTGATATCCCTGAAGTTCACTTATGGGGTACTCGCCCTGACCAGTGAGTTCAGTGACCGTAAGATAGTTGATGGTATAATTAACGGCATCAGTTCATTTTTCATAGGAGGAGCAGAAGTCTTGAAAAAGATACAAACAGGTGTGGTGCAAAATTATGCCACTGCAACGGTTTTAGGGGTGGGCTTGTTAGCCCTCATCCTTTCATTCAGGGGGGTGATCTAAGTGATGGATTATGTACTTTCGTTAATACTGTTCATCCCACTCATAGGTGCTGCCCTGACGCTATTATTTGCCAAGAGTCGTGAATCAGCCAGAATAGTTGCATTAACCGCATCAGCAATATCATTTGTACTTACGATAATGATATATCTCCAGTTCAAATCTGGTTTAGCTTTCCTGGAATTCCAGTTCATAGATAAAATTCCATGGATGAGCAGTATGGGGATAAGTTATTATCTGGGTGTTGACGGAGTCAGCATGCCGCTGATACTGTTAAATGCGATACTGTGTCCACTAACCATTATTTATGTATGGGGAGAGAACAAACAGCCCAACCAGTTTTTTGCTTTGATACTGGTACTGCAGGCTGGAGTGTTCGGGGTATTTATGGCCCTGGATTTCTTCCTGTTCTACATATTCTGGGAACTGACACTGATACCGCTGTACTTCCTGATAAGTATCTGGGGCGGTCCTAATAAAGACTATGCAGCCATTAAATTCTTCATTTATACTCATGTTGCCAGTCTTGTAATGGTACTGGGGATATTTGCGCTGTATTTCAGTACCGGTGTTAATACCTTTGAAATACCTGTATTGTTACAGGCATTTTCTGACATTGCATCTCCTGAAATGAGAGTTAGTATTTTCCTTGCCCTGTTCTTCGGGTTTTTAGTGAAGATGCCTACCGTACCTTTCCATACCTGGCTTCCGGATGCCCACGTGGAAGCACCCACAGCAGGCAGTGTCCTGCTGGCCGGTGTGCTGCTTAAGATGGGCGGCTATGGGCTGTTCAGGGTATTGTTACCAATGATGGAGGGGCTGGGACCATATCGTGAAAATATAGTCACGTTAATGGCAACATTGGCTGTAGTAAGTATATTGTATGCAACGTTTGCAGCACTGGCTCAGAAAGATCTGAAGAAGATGGTCGCCTACAGCAGTGTAGCCCATATGGGTTATGTGATGCTGGGAGCTGCCGCATTCAACTACATGTCGGTTTCCGGAGCCATGTTCCAGCAATTCAGCCACGGACTGATCACTGCCGTGCTTTTCATGAGCGTAGGTGTGATACAGCACAGTGTTCATACCAGGATTATTGGAGATCTGGGCGGGTTGGCTGACCGGATGCCAAAACTGGCCTTTTTGATGATGTGTGGATTCATGGCATCACTGGGACTTCCGGCTATGAGCGGTTTTGTTGCCGAGTTTATGGTACTGACAGGAAGTTACCTGACTCTGCCAACATACGCACTTGTGGCAATGCTTGGTATTGTAGCTACGGCTGGGTATCACCTGTGGGCAATGCAACGTGCCATGTTTGGCGGTTACAACGAGAAACTTGGTGAACCTCATGACCTGGCTACCTTTGAAATGGTGCCAATGGCGATACTGGTGTTGTTGATAATATTGTTCGGAGTATATCCGGGATCAGTGATGGAAATGTTTGAACATGCCAGTACAATCATTCCAGGAGTGATGATATGAATTATATAGAATTAGCTTCCCAATTCGCTCCGGAACTAATATTGACCATCGGGGCTCTTGCCATTATGATGATCGGTCTGTTTCTGGCAACGTCACAGAAAAAGGTACTGGGATATCTTGCCACAATATTCCTTGCAGTGGCCAGTTTGGTCATTGTATCCAGGGGAATATATGATCTACAGATGGATGGCATACTGGCAGATTCCCTAACCATCGACCCCATGAGCCAGTTCTTTAAGCTGACTTTCCTACTGGTATCCCTGATTGTAGTTATAGCATCAATAAGAGAGTATGATGGCCATTCGAATCAAGACGAGTATTATACTCTAATACTACTCGGGACCATCGGAATGATGGTAGTGGCCTCAGCAATAGATATTGTGACTATGTTCATTGGGTTTGAATTGGCCAGTTTGTCCACTTATGCACTGGCAGGATTCAACAAGAAGGATCCAAATAGCATGGAAGCGGCAGTCAAGTACTTTATCATAGGTGCCCTGTCATCAACATTGCTGTTGTTCGGTCTTTCATACATATATGGCATGAGCGGTGGCCTTACAAACATCAGTGAACTGGCAGTTTTCTTTAACGCAAACCCCGCAGTCCTCCAAAGTCCAATGGGTATAGTAGCTTTGATGCTGATCGTGGCCGGATTTGGATTCAAGATGGCACTGGTACCGTTCCATATGTGGGCACCGGATACTTATCAGGGTGCGCCCACTGTGATTTCGGCACTGCTGGCAGCAGGGTCCAAGAAGATGGCATTCGTTGCAGCCTTCAGGATATTATTGATTGCGATGATAGCCATCAAGATCGATATAGCAATGGTGTTCATGATTCTTGCAATAATTACCATGACCCTTGGGAATGTGGTTGCCCTTAGCCAAAGGAGCTTGAAGCGAATGTTAGCTTATTCTTCAGTGGCACAGGCAGGATATATTTCCATGGTGTTTGTAGTCATGTCACCCGAGGCATTGACTGGAGGCATACTGTATGTTATGTCCCATGCATTCATGAAGACGGGTGCTTTTATTGCAGTAGCAGCACTGGGATATATGTTGTTGAAGGAGAACAGTAATGCTAAGGACGTTGATCATCTGGATAACTTTGCCGGACTGGGCAAAAGGTCTCCATTTTTGGCATTCAGCATTATGATATTCCTGTTTGCCCTGGCTGGTATTCCACCAACAGCAGGTTTTGTCAGTAAGTTCATACTGTTCTATTCAGTGCTGAAAGGAGGATTTTTGTTACTGGTGATCTTTGCCATATTGAATAGTGCATTGTCCCTGTATTATTACGCCAGGGTTGTGAAATATATGTATGTACTTCCGCCTTCGTCGGATGAAAAATTGAAAGTGCCCGGAGCATATGCACTGGCTATACTGCTGGCAATAATAGGTGTGCTGGCAATAGGAATTGTTCCTGAACCATTCGTCAACTGGGCAGCAAGTGCAGCTAATGTACTGGGACTATAATAGGAGGTGAAAAATATGGCAGATTGTGATCTATGCGGGGTAGGAAGACCTACTCTATGTCCTGTGAAACCCGATGTACCGAGATTCAGAAACGCCTACCCTACAGGGATGTGGATGGCCATTTGCGAGGAATGTACCAACGCCTCCCATGACGCCAATAAAATCCGTTCTAAGACAAAAGGTTCCAAATGCAACCTTTGTGGAAGAAAGGGTGAACAACTGTATGCCGTGGAAATGAGAGTTCCTGATTTCAGCGAGCCTTATTATAAGGAAAAAGTGGCGGAAGTCTGTGAATCATGCCTGGAAGCCTGCGAGAATGCATACAACAAACGGCAGGCAGAACTGGCATCCCATAAAGGCCACCATTAATTGAAAAGGGGTATATTTAACCCCTGTTCATTCTTTTTTACCTTTTTTTATATTTACCTATCGTTTTTTTTAATTTCACCTATCAGGTAAGTGATAGTAGAACCTGTTATTTTCACATCATACCAGTTACCTAGCGGTATATCTTTTTGCACTACGATGTTATTGTAATAGATATCCCGTCCTATTGTGGAATTATCCTTACCCACCTCAGTTGTCAAAACATGAGTAGTATCCCCTATCCTCTTTTTGAGTAGCTCCCTGTTTATAGTATGATGTGCTTTTGTCAGTCTACGTGAGCGTTCTTTTTTCTTCCAGGATGGCAGGTCACGCAGCTGGGATGAAGTCGTGTTCGGTCGTGGTGAATACCTGGTAATATTGACCTTCTGTGGCTGCATTTTTTGTAGCAGTTTGAGTGTATCATTAAAATCCTGCTCGGTTTCTATAGGATATCCTACAATAAAATCTGTTGAGATTACGATGCCGGGAAAATTATTCCTGAAGGTGTCTATGATATATTTGAACTCTTCTGCAGTATACTTGCGGTTCATGTGTTGAAGGACTTTATCTGACCCTGACTGGATAGGAATGTGAAGGAATTTGAAAATATGCGGGCTTTTAAAGGATTCAATTATATCGTCGATAATACCAATAACCGTGAACGGGTTCATCATGCCAATCCTTATCATATAATCCCCGTCAACAGCGGTTACGGCATGTAGCAGCTCAGGCAGTCTTACACCCGTATCCATACCATAAGCCGATATGTCCTGTGAAGTAAGCTGGATCTCCCTGGCACCAAGCCGTACAAGTGATCTAATTTCATTAACAATATCGGGAACAGGGCGGCTTACCAGTTTGCCCCTGGCCTGCTTTACGATACAGTAGGAGCACTGTCCTACACATCCCTGTGAAATGCTGACAATACCTGTTACACCTTCCAGTATTGGAATATCATGGGGGGCAGGGGCAGTAATACCATTACTACCAATAATATTACTATCTACAAAATTACTACCTACAATATCAGTAATATCATCCAGTGAAGCAGGTGTTACTGACGGGCAGTCGATATCATCCAGGATATCGGGCTGGGCTGCCGGTAAGCACCCTGCTACCACAACGTCCTTCCTCAGACCAGATACCAAATTGATATACTTCAGGACCTTTTGCTGGGTGGTCTGCGTAACCGTGCATGTGTTAACTATCACCAGGTCGGCAGAATCCGGATTATCAATAAAAACATGACCTTGTGAGGCAAGCAATTGCATGATCCTGTGACTATCGGCTTTGTTAGCTGTACAGCCAAAGGTCTTTATATGGATTTTCATCCTCGGAAAAGGATTTAGGTTACAATCATATCAAGTTTACCCATCTCAATGGCATTACGGATCTCCATTGCCAGCCGCCTGCCCGTACTCATGGGGGTGCGCCAGGTGGTATTGCCATAGGGGTGCCCTACTGACATGTGGACATTGGTCCCGCCGCCTACCCTGGGAGCCACGTCATAGATGTAGAAGTTCAGGTCCTTATCCACGCAGGTCTGGAGACAGAAGGGGCCGATTATGCCAGGGTCGTAGTATTTCCGGGCGGCTGATACGTATTTTTCTGCCAGTTCAAAGGCTTCTTCAAGTAGCGATTCCCTTAGTGTGGCCGAGTTGTGGCCGCAGACTGTGTACTCGGGTGTTATCTGAGCGGGATCAAGCGTCATCTGCTGGGGGGCAGGAAGCCTGACATGTCCGTCCAGGCTGGTCTCGAACCGCCAGTCAATACCCAGTAGCTCAATCGGGTTTAGGTCTTCCTCAATGGGTGAGTAGAAGAAATCAAGGTTAAATACCGGGCCGATGATGTAGCGTTCGATGCGGGCGTTGTCAAGGGCATCCTGTGTGATTACGTTCTGTGCCAGCAGTGATTCTGATTTTTCCAAGTATTCTTCATAGGATGCGGCACTAAAGAAACCGCGTTCCAGTTTCTTTACTGCATGGGGCAGTTTTACCATGACCAGTTCGTCTATTTCCTGTGGGTCTTCCAGCTTTTCGGGATAAGGGAGACCGGCTTTGTCAAGCAGCCAGTAGTAGTCCTGTTCTTCGCCCCGCTCTTCGCTTCGTAACAAGTTCCGGCTGCCCACAAGCGGTACCCTGAAATCATCTTCGATGGCGTCTATACCGCAATAGGATGTAAAGGAGCGGTTGGGTATGAAAAGTACGTTCTTTTCGATGAGCGACTGTTGTTCTGCAGGTTGGAGAAGTTCATCAAAACTGTCGTATACGACCCAGTCATCCACCACGCCGCGTATGACACAGCCGTCCTTGTCACATTTGGTCCTGAAGTAATTGGTATAGGTCTGTTCACGGCCGCTGCGGCATATGGCATAGGTCTTGAAACCTTCTTCTACTGCTCCGTCAAATACATCCAGGGCTGAATGGGATGCTACGGCACCGATCTTGTAATCGGTTGGGTCGTATTCCTGGAGTACTTCGATAATCTCGTTTCTGTCGATCATGTAAGTTTTACCTCAAAAGAATGAATGCTCAGATTTTACTTAAATAGGTACAGGAGATTATAAATAGATGCTGATTTGACAAGATACCGTTTTGAAAGCATAAGAATTAATATGCAATAGGGGAAAATAAGATGAGTCTAGGAATATGATTTTGCGGCCGTGGTTTAAACGGCCCGAGTCACGCCTCTGGAGGGCGTGTCCCACTCGCCTCCGGCTCGATGGGATAAGAACGTAATAAAATATAGCAATAAGCGGCCGTGGTCTAGACGGCCCGAGTTACGCCTCTGGAGGGCGTATCCCACTCGCCTCCGGCTCGATGGGACAAGAACGTAATAAAATATAGCAATAAGCGGCCGTGGTCTAGCGGTATGACAGTGGCTTCCCAAGCCTCTAATCCGGGTTCGATTCCCGGCGGCCGCATTTGTTTATTGTCACGAACCCTGGATTTCGCTACTTTTAGATTAAGGGGATCCACGGACTGGAGGTAAGTGATTGCCCTGGCATCTGTGTAGGATGTTCTCTCATGTGTGACCTTCATCTACCTTCAAACGAACTTTTTTCAGTCTCCAGGGGACCGGGGTAATATTATATTCAGGCAAATCCATGTTTTGAGAAGGGGTGAAACAAATGAACAAGTATCTGAAGATTGTCTTATTCGGTTTTCTTATCTGGTTAATTCCGTTTATCGCCGGGTTCCCGTTCGTGGACCAAAGTGGCAACTTCCTGATTCCTGAGACGTTTTTCAAGTCTATAATGATCGTTGTAGGCGGCTTGGTCGGTGTGACCCTGGCAGTTATGTATTTCAAGGAAATCGGGACAGATCATGTCAAGGAAGGAATCACCATAGGGGTGGTCTGGTTAGTGATAAACCTGGGTCTTGACCTGGTGTTAGTATCAATGGGATTTTTCCCTATGACTGTTACCCAGTACTTCGCAGACATCGGCCTGCGCTACCTCAGCATGCCCATTTATACTATAGGTATGGGATATGCCTTGAAGCAAAAAATGTAAATATTTGAATTGTATCACAGAGCACTGTTCCATGCGCAAGACCGCAAACCGGATGATGAAGGCGCTGGGAGTGGTCAGGGGTATGGATATCCCGAAAAAAGGTTGAAAATGTGCAATTATTGTATGAATCCCTTCTTTGACAAAAATCAAGTAAAAAAAGATTGCCTTCAATGGACTTTGAAGGGAAAATATTATTGCTCATGGCCATTAACATGTAATATTGATGTGTGGGTGTGTTCATGAATGATACGAAAACAGAACAATGATGTAGATGAGGTCAGTACCGGAACAATAATCATAATCACCGGCCTTTTGTTAATCTTATTTGCACCCGTTTTATCTGATTTTTTTTATGTTCCCAGGGAAATAACAGGATATGAAGATAAGACTACCAGAATAGGGAGCAATATTTCCCAGTTTGCCTTTATTTCGATAGGTATATTAACAATCTTTATCGGATGTTGTATCTTTTTCAGGACTTTTATGAATATCACTATTGACTGCCTGATGGATAAGTGGAATAAAAAGAAAAGCGGCCAGTGATTGCCCCGTATTTATGTAAGATGCTCTATCTCGTGCATGACCTTCATAGACCTTTAGACGAACTTTTTTCAGTCTCCAAGGGACCAGGGGTAATATTATATTCAGGCAAATGCATGGTTTGAGAAGGGGTGAAATATTGAAAACGAAAACACATTTCTTATATATTCCAGACAATCTTTATCCACTATGGCCATCCTATCCGAACCACCTATGATATTCTCATTGACATTAGCAGCTTGTTACATGATGACCTTGCTATTTTTAATTCTAATATCAATAATTGGCATAACTATACATAAAAATAAAAAAGCCACTCTGGAACTATCCTTGTTAAAACCCATTTTCATCAAACTCTTGCAGGGTAAAACAGGCGAAATAGCCGCCGTCATGAAGGTATCAAATCCTGTTGGTGACCTCATGGATATGGACGTTCCGATGCATGAGATAGAGAAGGTGCGTCGTGAAATGGTACAAAGTGGTGAACATGAACATTTACTGTGGTTGTCTATACTTGTATGTGCTGCGTACCAGGATGATGCAGGTTATAAAGAAGAGATTGTAGACCGGATGAAAAAAGACCTCAAATCCCAGGGTTTATCTGAAGATGCAGAAAAACTCACACCTCTTTGTAAATATACCTTTTCACCATATACTTTTTTCAAGATTATTTCATTCCTGCTGGATAAGAATATCCCACACCTCAGTTCTGGCTCATTATTCAAAGAAATTGAAAAATATTTTAAGAATTATAATGTCACAAAAGCTCTGACTGCCACTGGAAAATTCAAAGTACTACTTGGAATGATCAAATATATTGTTTTAGCTGCGACTGCATTCGTAATCTCATGGCTGCTATTTTATTTCAGTTACCTGTTACCCGAAGGCGTTTTATTGCTCGTGTTGTTGAATGTGATCACTGCTGTTGCATCTACATTATTTGTATTATGGAATATCATGCAAAAACAAGTAGATTCTAGATCGTATGAGGAGATTGAAGCTGATATCATATCAGATATTCCTGCTTTCCGGATACGTGCAACATGATCATAGATGCCCATGTCCATATATTCCCTGGAAGTTAGATGCCACACCAGTATGTAGAGAATGGCATCGATTACGAAAAGGCTGATAAAGTAGTACGTTGCTGTTTAAGTCTTAAACCTCAGCAATCCACCCACACCACCAAGTTTCGCTAATCTAAGATCATCTTCAACAAACTCAATTGTTGTGCCTGTTCTTTGGGCAAACTCGATAATCTCTTCAATAACATCAACCTCTGATGTTCTGCTACCGCAATACGGACATTTATCTTTTGCACCCGAATCAACAATCTGGCATTTCTCACAGATCCAGCCCCTTATTTGATAACCTTTATTTACAAACAGCAACTCTACCTGACCATTTATCACCGCATCCATTGTTTCTCTTAAACCGTGAACTGCAAGACCGTTTTTCAGTATTTCACCCATTAATCTACTCATATTTTTTTCGCTTGTTTCTTTTTCATCCTCTAAGGCGATTTCCTTAGCCTTCGAAATA
>JAUVLO010000062.1 GCA_030600695.1 Methanosarcinales archaeon
TACTGCGGTTATTTTCTTATTCATTTCTTTTCCTCCAAATTATTTTTATTGGTTATATCTACCCGCGGACGCGGGTTTCTATTAGAGTGACTGTATCGGATGTGCCTCATAAGCCTCCCTCAGGCAGCCTATCAGAGTCACTACCGCCTGCATCATTGCAAACCCATTGGATTCGACAATTGTCGCAGCCGGTTTCATCACCCTCTTAATCCCGTCATACGGATTATAAGTAATCTATAAGTTATTACCCTTTTAAATCTTTTTTGGTCGGACTTTGGTCAAAACAAGCATTCGGCTCCATTGTGACTAACGAAATAGAGTACACATATTGTCGAAGTGATGCCCTATAGTTCACGCTCTGGTTCAATGGACTATTCTAACTGGCATGCTTCTATCATCCAGATACTCCTTAACATCCCCTACAGAGTATTCACCGAAATGGAAAATACTGGCAGCCAGTGCCGCATCTGCATGCCCATCAACAAACACATCGAACATATGCTCTGGCCCTGCCGCCCCTCCCGAAGCGATCACCGGGATATTGATCGCATCAGATACAGCCCTGGTAATAGGTATGTCATATCCGTCATAGGTGCCGTCCCTGTCCATACTGGTCAGCAAGATCTCACCTGCACCCAGTTCTTCTACCTGCCTGGCCCATCCGGGGGCATCAATACCTGTAGGGGTGCGGCCCCCGTATATCACTACCTCATACCATGCAGGCGTGCCGTCCTCCAGTTCGATGATAGTCTTGATAGTCTTATCACTGGCATCTCCAATATCCAGGTTCCGGCGGCAGTCAATCGCTGTTACGTTACAATACACTGGGAACCGAATATCTTCGACGATTCACTTACCAGGGCCGGGCGCTTTACTGCTGCCGTATTAATAGATACCTTATCTGCACCCGAGCGCAGTATGGACTTGATATCCCGGATAGAATTAATGCCCCCACCCACGGTCAGCGGGATGAACACCTCATTGGCAGTGCGCTATATCACATCGATCATAGTGGAACGCCCCTCATGGGATGCAGCAATGTCCAGAAAGACTAGTTCATCAGCTCCCTGGAGGTTATATTCCTTGGCCAGTTCAACAGGGTCGCCTGCCCTGCGCAGGTCTTCGAACCCGATCCCCTTGACCACACAACCACCAGCCTCATCAAGGGTAACGTCCAGACACGGTATTATCCGTTTTGTCAACATCGTTCTTTCTTCACCTTGTTATTCATGCCCGTTTATCTGATCAGGGAAACATATTTTAGAATTAACATCCATTCATGAGCATCATATCACATTAAACATACTACTTTAAACATACTGTTATTATGGAGGATCAAAAATCAATGTCTAATTTCCCTGCTGATAAGCCCGTCCTGGTCACCTGCGGACTGCCGTATGCCAATGGTGAATGCCATATAGGACACCTGCGCACATACATCCCTGCCGATATCTTTGTCAGGTCCCTACATAAACAGGGCCTGAAAACCATTTTTGTATGCGGTTCAGATACCCACGGCACACCTATAGTCGTTAGTGCCGAACAGACAAATACCACTCCAGATAAACTCATAGAGAAATACCACCATCATTTTGACGAAGTATTTAAGAAACTGGGCATCCGGTTCAACTACTTCGGCACTACAGACGGGGCTGTGAACCACAACCGTACCAACGATATTGTTAACAGGTTGATCGAAAATAATTATGTGTACCCAAAGAAAATCGACCTGGCATACTGCAGCCGTTGCGAACGATCCCTGCCTGACCGTTATGTGGAAGGTATCTGTCCATACTGTGGATCACCTGCAAGAGGTGACGAATGCGACCAGGGATGCAACAGGCACCTGGAGCCAGGGGAGATACTGGAACCGGTATGCAAGATATGCGGGAACAAGGCAGAATACCGGGAGCAGGAACACTTTTTCTTTAGATTGTCATCATTCAGGGACTTCCTGCTGGAATACCTGGAAACCCTGGGGGGGACATCCAATGCCCGTAACTATGCCAGGGAATGGGTGAATCAGGAACTCAGGGATTGGTGCATCACACGCAACCTTGAATGGGGTGTGAGGTTCCCGGGTCATGACAAACTGGTAGTATATGTGTGGGTTGACGCCCCAATAGGATATATCTCGTTCACAGAAGAGTACTGCAATAATGCCGGATTGGACTGGAAACAGATCTGGCAGGGCGATTCAACTATTATACATTTCATCGGCCTGGATATAGCATACCATCACTGCATATTCTGGCCTGCTATGTTAAAAGGTGCGGACTATTCGCTACCCAGGGCGGTAGTGGCCTCGGGCATGGTAAAGATCGAGGATAAGACCTTCAGTAAGAGCAGGGGTTATGTGGTCTGGGTGAACGATGACTACCTGGACCATGGATTCCATCCCGACCTGCTGCGCTATTATCTGGCCAGCTACACCTCACACACCAAGGACCTGAACTTCTCATGGAAGGTGTTCCAGGAAAAGGTGAACAACGAACTTGTGGGTTCACTGGGAAATTTCCTTTACCGTACACTGCATTTCACGCAAAAGAACTTTGGTGAGGTGCCTGAGGGAGCAGTATCTGACAAGGTGATGGATGAGATACGCAGCACCATCCGGAAAGTGACCGAAGCTATGGAAGAATATGAGTTCAAGAAGGCAATTGACATAATAATGGGTCTTTCCTCATACGGTAATACATATTTCCAGTCAAACGAGCCCTGGCACCTGATCAAGAACGACCCTGATGCCTGTGCAGGGGTGGTCAAGGACTGCCTCCAGGTCGCAAAGGCACTGGTACTGCTGTGCGAGCCCGTTATCCCAACTAAGATGAATGAGGCGTGGGGTCACCTGGGGCTGGAGGGCGATGTCAGCCAGATGAGGTATGACGAAGGGCTGGTGGAACTGGAATCGGGAAGGCCCCTGCCAAAACCTGCAATACTGTTCACAAAGGTAGATGATAAGAAGACAGACGAAATGGAGGTTATTATGAACAAACGAATAGCCGAAGCAATGGCAAAAGAGGAAAAGGCCGCACCGCAGGCCCCTGTTGTTACATTTGAGGAGTTCAGTACAATGGATATCAGGGCAGGGACCATAGTTTCTGCCGAAGCCATTAAAGGGTCTGATAAATTACTAAAACTCCAGGTCGATATCGGAGAGGAAATCCCGAGACAGGTGGTAGCAGGTATTGCCCTGACACATGTGGCAGATGAACTGGTGGGCAGGCAGGTTATCCTGCTGGCAAATATGAAACCTGCCAAACTGTTCGGCGTGGAATCCAGGGGAATGATCCTGGCTGCCGATGAGAATGGAGCAGTGCTGCTGCAGCCCGAAAGTAAAGTGGAAAACGGCACATTGATCAGATAAAAACAATATATGAAAAGAAATGGGGCTCGACGGATCGGAGGGGATGGATACGATACCGTTTAATGCCCCAATAATAATTATATTAGTAACAACTTACATAATGCTTTCGATTGATTTTATACAGATCAAGAGATTTATAATTATGATGATAATAATTATCCCGATTGTATTATTCAAGCAAATATCTTAATATCAAGTATATATCTTAATAGAATGATTCTTAGCATATCGAAATTGGGTGAAATAAATGGAAAATGAATGGAAGATGGACCTTGATATCCCTGATATCGGTTCGCTGATAACATTACTTGGTGCTGCTTTATCTTCAGCCATCATGGGTGTAGGTAATGTTTTATACATGGTAATAATGGTGAGCACAGCATATGAAGCAAAAGGAAAAGAATTCTTACTAAGTTTGATAAACCCTCAGGCAAACCTGACATTCGAAGCACAATTTGTCCTGATTATAGGGACCCTGCTGATAATATCGGCGATTTTTTTCTTTATTACAATGTTGGTCTCACTCTATGAAACGCATGCGGTGTCAAAGAAAGAAAGGGGTGGACGCATGAAAATTGTATTTGGGTGTTTTGTATTTTCTATGTTCTTTTTAGTACTAGCATTACTTTACACGATGTTATTTAGATATACTATCTATTAATAATGAGGCGATAAAAATGGGCAAGATCAATATTCACGGTAATATCAGGGAAGTCCCGAAAGTCGAAGAGGTGGACGAGTCCAAACAGATAATGAAGGCCAGGATCGAGACCAAGACTCACAGGGTATTGTATCCCTTTACAGCCATTGTGGGCCAGGAGAAGATGAAACGTGCCCTGATCCTGAACGCAATAAATCCTTCCATCGGCGGAGTGTTGATAAGGGGGCAAAAGGGGACTGCAAAATCCACTGCGGTCAGGGGTCTGGCTGAGATCCTGCCTGAGATCGAAGTGGTGTCGGGATGTACATATAGCTGCAACCCCCATGATGAAGAAAAATTCTGCTGGGAATGCCAGATGCGCAAAGATGAGGGAACGATCACTACTGAAAAACGCCTCATGAAAGTGGTCGACCTGCCCGTGGGTGCTACTGAGGATCGGGTGGTGGGCAGTTTGGACATAGAAAAGGCCGTCACCGAAGGTCTCAAAGCCTATGAACCAGGCATCCTTGCTGAGGCTAACGGCGGCATCCTGTATGTGGATGAGATAAACCTGCTGGATGATTTTGTAGTGGATGCACTCCTGGATGCGGCGGCCATGGGCGTGAACACCGTGGAAAGGGAAGGGGTAAGTGTAAGCCATCCAGCCAAGTTCATAATTGTCGGGAGCATGAATCCTGAAGAAGGGGAACTGCGGCCCCAGCTGCTGGACAGGATAGCTCTCCAGGTAGAGGTGGTGGGTATCCAGGACCTGGAACAGAGAGTTGAGATCGTGGAGCAGACCAATAGATTTAATGACGACCCTGATGGTTTCAGGAAAGAGTTCCAGCCGGAACAGGACCGTATAAATTCCCGGATAGTAAAGGCTCAGCAGGTGCTTCCAAGAGTGGTCACGACCAGGGACAATCTCCAGACCATAGCCGAGATATGTATAGAATTCAATGTTGATGGACACAGGGCAGATATCATGATCGAAAGGACTGCCCGTACTAATGCGGCATTCGAGGGCAGGGACCGGGTCACAAGTGAGGATATTGTGGAAGCTGCCGAGATGGTACTGCCGCACAGGATGAGGAAACGGCCGTTCGAGGAGGAAGAGTTCAGCGTTGAACTGCTGAGACGACTGGTGGATAAATGAGCGATATCATTGCCGGGAGGATGCGAAATAACCTGAAAAGGGAATACGGCATTAAAGTGTTCCATATCGGCAAACCCCTCCTGGCGATCAGGATCCCAAAAACTGAGATCAATGAGTTCGACAAGGACGATTCAGACTATATCAAAGAACTGCTCGTGGGTTTAAGGGACCAGATCCGCCTGGACGAAGTGGTCCATGCCTATATTATGGCAGACAGGTCCTATGTAGTGCTGGACCCATACGATATTTTCTGTGAAGTGTTCGATGATATTCCTATCCCGAAACGTAGGAGACCCGATGCTACTTTGGTGATCGAACCAAAACCTGTAACTAATGTGGACCATCGCACTCCCATATACCGTACGCCCACCTATGTGGCCCCGGTATCGAGAACACCCGAGTTGATAGCACCGGTACACAAAGCCCCGGGTGATGAAGAACCTGAAGTTGTGGAAGAAACAGAAGTTGTGGAGGAACCTGGAACTGAAGAAAAAGAGATGGGCACTAAATCGGATGAGAAGATCGTAAGAAATATCCTCAGCGACTTTGCAAGGAAACGAAAAAAGAAATTGGTCACCGGCCAGATGAAAAGCGGGAGGCGGGCCGAGGTCCTGACCAAAGGGAAGCGGGGCAGGTATGTGAGATCCCGCCTGCCTGACGGCGAAGTTACCGATATTGCAGTGGCCCCCACCATCAGGGCGGCGGCACTGCATGCTGAGAATGGCAAAATCAGGGTCAAGAAGAGCGATTACAGGGAGAAGGTCAGGCGCAGGCGTATTGCCACGCTCATTAATATTGTGATGGATACCAGCGGCAGCATGGATGAGATGGACAAAGTGGACATCACCCGCAGCGTGATAGTAGCGTTGTTAAAGGATGCATACCAGCGGAGGGATAAGGTATCGCTGGTCACGTACAGCGGCCGGAAAGGCGAACTTATACTGCCCTTTACGTCATCAGTGGAACACGCAAAACGGTATCTTGAGACCATTCCATTCGGCGGCACCACTCCGCTGGCCTCTGGTATCCTGATGGGGCTGCACGCCCTGCACAATGAGATCAAGAAGGACCCATCCACTATTCCCATTATGGTCCTTGTGACTGACGGTAAGTCCAACGTGCCCCTGGAAGTGGGCGGCAATATCCGCAGGGAACTGTCCATGGTGCTGCATCATGTGATAAGCGAAGGAATCCATGTGCTTGTTGTGGATATGAGCAGTCACGGTTCAAAACTTGCCAGCGAGATAGCAGAAGAGGTGAACGGCAGGTATTACCAGCCCGAACGCCTGAATAAAGAAACACTATATAAGGCCATCAGCGACCAGAGGGATGATGCATCATATTTTACTAATGTGTAGGAAATACGTATTGTAGAAATTTTAGGAGTAAGGAACATGGGTGTGGAATTGGGCGATATCTTTGAAAAACACGATATCCAGTTAAGTGACCTGGCAGGCAGGGTGGTGGCTATCGATGCTTTCAATACCCTGTACCAGTTCCTGAGTATCATCAGGCAGAGGGACGGTACGCCACTGATGAATTCCAGGGGTGAGGTGACCTCCCACCTTTCAGGGTTTTTGTACCGCACCACGAACCTTGTGGAAGCCGGTATCAAGCCGATATTTGTGTTCGACGGTAAGCCACCGGATTTTAAGGCCCGGACCCTGGAGGCGAGGTCGAAGACCAGGGATAAGGCCATGCACCTCTGGAAAGAGGCGGTGGCTGCGGGCAAGGAGAAGGAAGCTTTTGTGCATGCCCAGGCTTCGTCACATATGAAAGAAGGCATGGTTGAAGATGCCAAGACCTTGCTGGGATTTATGGGGATTCCTGTGGTGCAGGCTCCGTCTGAGGGCGAGGCCCAGGCTGCCTATATGGCACTGGTGGGAGATGCAGATCTTGCCGCATCCCAGGACTATGATTCACTGCTGTTCGGTGCGCCCAGGGTGGTAAGGAACCTGACCGTTACTGGAAAACGCAAGCTTCCGCGCAAGAATATTTATATTGATGTGAATCCTGAGATCATTGAACTTGAGGAGGGATTGTCTGCCAATGGCATCACCAGGGAGCAGTTGATCGATATTGCTTTGCTTGTGGGTACTGATTACAATGCGGGAATCAAGCGAATTGGACCAAAGACAGCCCTGAAATTGATAAAGCAGCACGGTGGGATTGAGGCGGTGCTGGTTGAGAAGGGGGAGGGGATCGAGAATTTGCAGGAGATCAAGGACTTGTTCCTGTATCCTGATGTTATTTCTGATTATGAGATATCATGGAAGTCCCCTAAAGAGTCTGAGATAACTGATTTTCTCTGCAGCAGGCATGATTTTTCCGAGGTCAGGGTGAAGGGTGCGGTGGGCAGGTTGGTGGAAGCTTCGGATGCGGGCCAGCAGACACTTGACCAGTGGTTTTGAAATGCTGCATGAGAAGTGGTGTTTTCAAGGGATTATGTTGTAAATAGCAAACATGCTTTAATGTCATCTTCATTTAATCCTTTGTACTCTTCAAGGATCTCCTCCACAGGTATATTTTGAAAACAAATCTTTTTCTCAAACATTGAATAATGTCGGATGATTGTGGTTTTCGAAACTTTTGGAAAAATGCTTCAGAAAGATGCATGTCTATTTTCTGCTGAAGTTGGCAAATCGTATATTCAAAACATATCTTCTATGTATTTACAATATAAATATAATATTCTAGAAATATATAAAACCACTATCAGGAAAAATTATTTAAAATTTGCAGATACCTGCGGAAAGTGAGATGAGCAGTATAACTGCCGCTTTTTCTAATATTGTTGCCGCAACCATACCGGGACTTTTTTACAGTGATTGGAACACATCCACTCCCATGCGCTTGGCCTTCATTATTGTGTTAATAATATGGAAAACTTTATCAATTATTATGTCTGCTTGAACATAATGAAACAAGCACAAATACTCATAGTAATAATTCTGCTTTTCAGCACAATCACACTTGGGTGCATAGAAGAGGAGCAGAAACAGATCGCAACGATCGATGAAACAACCGGGGAATTAGCGCCGTCAGCGACAGAAAACCCGCAGTCACTCCATGTTTACTGTGGTGCAGGTATGAGAAAGCCAATGGATGAGATTGGATTAATCTTTGAAGAAAAGTATGGCATTTCTGTAAACTACAACTATGCAGGTTCAAATACACTCTTAAGCCAGATGGAACTCACGCAGAAAGGAGACATATACATGCCAGGGGCAACATATTATTTCGATGTTGCAAGGGAGAAAGGATTCACCGATCATGAGCAACTTATCGCATACCATGTGCCCGTAATCGAAGTACCAATAGGAAATCCTGCAAATATAACATCTCTGGATGACCTTGCAAAGCCAGGGGTAACGGTCATACTCGGAGATGCGAAGGCAGCAGCAATTGGCAAGATAGGGAATAAAATACTGGAAAAGAATGGAATCTATGAAGATGTGGAGAAAAATATCATTGCCCGCAGCGCGACCGCAAATGAACTCGTGGTCTATATATCCATGAATCAGGCGGACGCATCGATAATCTGGGAAGATATGGTTGTAAACTGTGAAAAGATAGAGATTGTGGCGATACCCTATGAGCAAAACATCATAAAGATCATTCCGATCGGCACGCTGACATTTTCCAAAAAGAATGATGCTGCAAAGACGTTTGTGGATTTCGTTGCATCCTCGGAAGGAAAAACAATTTTCGAGAAACATGGTTTTACGACCTATCCGAACGAAAAATACGAAAACTGAAGCTATGCCCATGACCGATATAGCACATACCCCTATTGGGATCATACATTCACCATTTACCGATCCGGATGATACGCCAATCCAGAGCGTTTTCACAGATGGGTGGATGAACAGCACATCGATGAGATCAAGGATCAGACCCCGCAAGCATTGAGAGATGAGTAATGTCAATCAAGGACTCAACGCTCAAGATTGTCACTATTTCAATCACATTACTCCTGACCCTCTTTATTATATCCCTGGTCACATGCATTGTTACGCAAACAAACCTGCATATTTTATTGACAAGTATTGCATCCAGGGAGATCCGGTTTGCGATTAAGTTAAGTTTGCTCACTTCAGTCATATCGACATTGATGTGTATCATGGTCTCGATACCTGCATCGTATGCACTTGCACGGTATAATTTTCCTGGAAAAACGTTGATCAATACCATAGTAGATCTGCCGCTTGCGCTGCCACCTCTCGTAGCTGGAGTCGGGCTTCTACTGCTCTTTGGTACGACCACGTTCGGAAACTGGCTTGCAGGTGCTGGACTGGAATTCGTATTCACACCACTTGGAATTATCATCGCACAGTTTGCTGTGAATATATCGTTTATGCTACGGATCATGCGTTCAACGTTTGAAGGGATCAGTCCAAGATACGAATATGTTGCCCAGACACTTGGCTGCACGCCAATGCAGGCGTTCTTGCGGACAACACTTCCTATGTCAAAGAATGGTCTTCTGGCTGGAGGTGTTATAACATGGTCAAAAGGAATCGGGGAGTTTGGAGCAGCCCTTATGGTTGCTGGTGCAACACGGATGAAGACTGAAACCCTGCCCATATCCCTGTATCTGAATATGTCCTGCGGGGATCTTGACTTGGCAATAGCTGCTGCAACCATTTTGATCATTATATCGATTGTATCCTTATACATCTTTGAACGGCGTGGTGGTATTGTTCATTTATATTAGGTGGTACAGATGATACGAATTGAGAATGTTTCCAAGGATCTTGGTGAATTCAAACTTGATGATGTGACCCTGCACATCCATGACGGAGAATATTTCATCATACTTGGTCCGACCGGTGCCGGGAAAACAATCCTTATCGAGACAATTGCAGGTATTTACCGCCCGGATTGCGGCAGAATTTTTCTAAACGGGATGGATGTTACGGACATTCCGCCAAAGGATCGGTCCATTAGTATGGTCTACCAGGATTATATGCTCTTTCCGCACCTGACTGTGGAAAAGAACATAGGATTTGGGCTGCGCTATAAAAATATCACCGGTAGTGAAACCGAAGCAAAAGTGAATGAGATTGCAGATATTCTTGGCGTTTCGCATCTATTGAACCGATATCCGGGCACGTTGAGCGGCGGAGAGCAACAGCGCATCGCAATTGCACGGGCGGTTATTACAGAGCCAAAGGTACTGCTTCTGGATGAGCCGCTATCTGCGCTGGATACCCGCACAACTGAGCGGCTGCGTGAGGAACTTGGGAGGATACACAGACTCACAGAGACCACAACGATCCATGTAACACACAGTTTTGAAGAGGCTTTCTCTCTCGGTGACCGGATCGCTATAATGGGGTGCGGACAGATTATTCAGGTAGGTGCGCCTGATGATGTGTTCAGAAAACCCAATTCTAAGTTCATTGCAGATTTTGTGGGTGTTGAGAATTTATTTAGGGGAAAATCGGTTGTTCATGATGGCATCTCTGAGGTTCATGCCGATGGAATATGTATGGTGTCCAGCACATTGAAATCCGGAGATGTCTCGATCTCGATCAGGCCTGAAGACATACTTATCTCGAAAAAAGAGATTGATTCAAGTGCAAGAAACTCATTTTCAGGAACGATTACGGAAGTTAAGGATATGGGTGCGCTCGTCAGGCTGGTGGTTGATGTGGGCATTCCCTTTGTGGTTGCGCTGACAAAGCGATCGTATGAAGATCTGGAGCTTGCATATGACACTCATGTTTATGTTGCCTTCAAAGCGTCTGCAACACATCTTTTTTAGTTTGAATGCTATGAATGTAAAATTCGTATTTGTATAGCTGGTTTCGATAACTCACTTTCCGAATCATTTGTATAATAATTTTGAAAACCACAATCATCCGACATTATTCAATGTTTAGGGCTTACGAGATATTTTCGTGTTTTTTTGGCAAGAAATTCGAGACTTTTTATTATTTACCGGGACGATTCAGAAAACCGCAGAGTTGTAAATCGATGTGGGCGCACTGTGTATAGATTACCGCAAGAAAGTGGAGGAGTGGCAGGCGTGTGCAGAATAGTTTCGTGTAAGTATCTGAGGTACTCACCGCAA
>JAUVLO010000066.1 GCA_030600695.1 Methanosarcinales archaeon
ATGTGCTCTTTACAATATCTTCATAGCCCAAACACCGGCCCATCCTGAAGGTACGCCTTTTCCGGGCGGGTTTTTTGTGGAAAAGATCGGGGACCATTATTACTGTCCTGTGAAGGATAAGCAGAAAGATAATGATGAAGCCCTTTGCAGGTTCTGTGTAGCCAGGCAGGCTAAAACGGAGTAATATCCGTTCCTTGCTAACCAAAAGGGTATTATAGTAATTTTGCAAAAGTTATGAAAAATAGACATTGAGGTTATATTATGAGTGAAGATGCGAAGAATCCTTACGACAATGCCTGCGGGCAGCTTAAGATATGCGCAGCACAGATGGACATGGAGCCTGGGCTCTATGAGATACTCATCAGTCCTAAAATGATACATACAGTCTCCCTGCCCATCAAGATGGACAATGGGGGGATAGAGGTCTTTACCGGGTACCGCGTCCAGCATAACGATGCCAGGGGACCCTATAAGGGCGGCATCAGGTATCATCATGAAGTGTCCATGGATGAAGTAAAATCCCTGGCAATGGGGATGACATGGAAATGCGCGCTCATCGACATACCTTACGGCGGCGCAAAGGGCGGCATCGTCTGCAATACAAAGGAAATCTCCATTGGTGAGAAGGAACACATAACCAGGCGCTACACTACCATGATATCCCAGTTCATTGGTCCCTACAGGGATGTGCCTGCGCCTGATATGTATACAGATGCCCAGACCATGGCATGGATGATGGATACCTATAGTGTCATAAAGGGATATTCTGTCCCGGAAGTGGTGACCGGCAAACCTATCGGGTTGGGAGGAAGCGAAGGACGTGCTGAGGCTACCGGACGGGGCACGGCAATAATCCTGAGGGAGACTGCAAAGAGCCTGGGTATGAAACTAAAGGATTCAACTGTTGTGATACAGGGTTTCGGAAATGTGGGTGTTAACGCTGCAATGACGTTGTCCAGTATGGGTTGCAGGATTATCGGAGTTAGTGATTCAAGAGGCGGTATATATAATCCGGCAGGGCTTGACCCCGCTAAGCTCCTGGCCCATAAATTAGAAACCGGTTCGGTCGTGGGGTTCCTTGGAAGCGAAACCTTGACCAATGAAGAACTCCTTGAACTGGAATGCGACTTCCTTGTACCGTCTGCACTGGGGAACCAGATCACAATGAAGAATGCAGGAAATATCAAAGCCAAGGTGATCGTTGAAGGTGCCAATAATCCCACCACAACCGAGGCAGACAAGATACTGGACAATAATGGGGTATTACTGGTGCCTGATATTCTTGCAAACTCAGGCGGTGTCATGGTGAGCTATCTTGAATGGGTACAGAATATCAACCGCCAGCACTGGAGCCTGACAGAGGTTAACCAACAGCTTGAGGCAAAACTGGTATCATCATTCAAGAATGTATGGGAAATGAAAGAGGACAAGGGATTAAATATGCGGGATGCCAGCCTTGCCATCGGTGTTAGCAGGGTGGCCGAGGCAATCAAGATGTTGGGACTTTTCCCTTAATTAATACATTATATTCTATTTGAAGCGATACGACTAATTATTAAATATTGATATAGAGGGAGAGATGGACGTTCAGTGCAATCCTTGATGTGGTCAATATTTTGTATGGGGTATACCGTAACTGCGGGAGGGGGAATTCATGCACGGGTAGGAAATAAAAAAATAATTTCATGTTTTACAAGCTCTCTGATAAATAACCTTTAAACAGGATTCAAAGCAACAAATCGTTTGATTTAAGTATAGTAAGACTCGGTACTGTTAGTACGGAGATAGTTATTGTGGGATGGGGATTTATGCTCGGACAGATTATAAATAGAAAAAGAAGAATTAAGATTTGATGACAAAAAATTACTGGGTAACAACAAAATGGCCACCTTATCAATATGATGAAGATGACGATACTTTTACAATTGATTTGCAGGATGGCCGTGAAGGCGAAGCAAAAGAAAAATTAAAACCTGGAGATTTAATATTTATCTACCAGTTGAAAACAGGTCTTGTCGAAAAAGGTTTGAGCGTAAAAAGAGAAATAGGGTATGGGGGCATAATCGCATTAGTAAAGGCAACTTCAACAGTATTGGAGGATAGAAAAACTAATTTTACTTATTACAAAGATGGATCAAAAATGAATTGGAAATGGGATGTTAGAACTGATACTGTTTTGAAAAAGAAATCAATAAAACGAAAAACATTTAATAGAATTATGGATTATGATCCAAATTATACACTTCGTGGTTTTGGCAAAAAAGGAAGTGGTTTAAAAAATATAACCAAAAGTAAATTCTGCAAGATTTTGAAAAATTTTGATTCTAATATTCATGAAAAATATTGTAAAAAATAACTAGAGGGTTGAATATGAATTCTATTGAAAAAGAAATTTTTGAAATGTATATTAACGAAAAAATCGGTGAAATGGGAAATAAATATTGTGGGTATTGTAAAAAAAACAGTGAACTAGCAGGTCCAATTTCTTTTTTTCATGTAGGTTCTAATTTTGAAAATGACCAACATAAAATAGTCTTTGTTGGGAAGAACAGTTGGTACGACAAGGATGGTTTTCAAGAAGATAAATATTCAGAAGGGTGTTTTGCTGATACCAGAAAGGTTGGTAGAGACAGTATTATCGGATATGGAATAAATTCCCCCTATTGGAGATATATTAGATATATAACTGAAAAATTATATGGTAATATAAATGATGGGGTAGAACGTATAGCTGTCACAAACATCGTTAAATGTAATACTACTGGTGAAAAAGACGATTATACTGATAAAACCCCAAAAGATATAATAAAAAATTGTATCGATTCTCGTATATTTGAAAAAGAAATTGAAATAATGAAGCCTAAACATATAATTTTTCTTACTGGAACATCTTCATCTTCTTATGACTATGACGATGAAATAAAAAATTATAATTTTAATTGTAGTCAAGCCATTGACGAAGAAAATAAAAAAATAGATGATGGAAAAATTGTATGGTGGACACGCAAATTATGCGATGAAGATAATTTAAAATATTCGATTTTAAGAACTTCTCATCCTCAAGGGAAACATAAAGATATTTTCATAAAAAGTATCACAGATTGGGTAAAATATAAAAAATCTCCTTCAAGTATGTTATAATTTTCAATTGATTTTTAATATAAAAATACCGAGCATCGTCCTTGATGCCTTTGGACCTCCGGTCCGGGGTCATTGACTAGGTTAGTACATTATAATAACCTTCAATAAAGAATAGGAAATTCAATCCCCACACACCGGGCTCTTCCGCAGCCAGTCGATATCTGACTGGTACAGCGTACGAAGGTCACGCAAACCAAGTCCCAGCATTGCCAGCCTGCTGACACCCAGGCCCCATGCCAGAACAGGATACTTGATACCCAGGGGTTCGGTGACCTCCTTACGGAACACACCGGCACCACCCAGTTCGATCCAGCCCATACCCTCGATATACACTTCCGGTTCCACGCTGGGCTCGGTATAAGGGAAATAAGCGGGCCTGAACCTGACATTGGCAAACCCTATCCTGTGATAGAACTCGGTCAGCAGCCCAAGCAGGTTTGAAAAGCTCATACCCTCATCCATGACCACACCCTCAAGCTGCTCGAACTCGGGGGTATGGGTGGGGTCAATAGTCTCCCTGCGGTATGCCCGGTCTATGCAGAAAGCCTTTACAGGCGGGTCCGGGTTGTCTGCAAGATATTTGATGGTGTTGGCTGTGGTGTGGGTGCGCAGTACGTTCTTTTTGGCCTGCTCCCTACTCCATTTCCCCCCCCATCCCTTGCTGTCGATATCTCCCCCATGTTCGTGCATGGCAGCCACGGGACCAGTGTATTCGGGGGGCAGGTCGCCGGTGCTGTCCAGGTAAAAGGTGTCCTGCATATCCCTGGCAGGGTGGTCCTGGGGCTGGAACAGGGCATCGAAATTCCAGAAACTGCTCTGGATTATCTCACCCTTGATCTCTGTAAATCCCATCTCAAGGAATATCTGGCGCATCTCATCGATAAGCCTCTGGTACGGGTGGGTTTTGGCGCCGTAGACTGGCTGCACCGGTGCGTTGATATTGTAAGGCCGCAGGTGTTTCTGTTTCCATTCGCCTGTCCTGATAAGGTCTGATGTGAGCTGGGCGACATCTTCTTCGATGGTTATACCGGATTTAAAAATGTCCACACCAGATTCTGTTATTTCAATTAGTACTTTCTTTTCTTCGCTTTTTTCTATAAGGTTTCGCTTAATAAGATTCTGACATGCTTGTTGATAAGATTCAATTTGTAGTTTAGAATTGATAGGACGATCAAACATTATTTCAGATAATAATCCCTCATCTTTTCCAAAATCTTGAGGGGGTGTGGAGTAAACTTTACCTTCACCAATCTGTACCCATTCCTTCTTGCGTGACTGCCCCAAAGCGATTCCAAATTCGGGGCCAAATTTATCCTTAAGTTCATTAAATGTGGGAATTTCATCCAATTTATTAATATATTCAATGAATCGACGCTCTGGCAAACCATTATTTGCATAGTCATTCCCTTCATTTGTTAATATATAATTCGTATCAATGTCTTCAATTATCTTTACGAGCCCCTTGTCTTGCAGCAAAAGAGCACTCTGCACTGTGACTTCTAAACTGAGACCCGACAATTTAGCTAGTTGTTGAGGATGTCGAGGACTTCCAAGTTCACCTAGTGCCTTTAGAATTTTTTTTTCATTTGGGGTCAGATAGAATTGCGTAACATTTGCCATTGTTTTCCACCTTGGTTTTAGAGTATATACTCCCCTATAAAAGACTTAAAACTATCCGTATGTATCCAGATATCAGTACAAATGCTTTTCAACCATTAGCTAACATTATTCTCAAGCCCAATATGTTCCAGGGGGTCCGATGATGAGCAAATTAATCGTGATGGTATTTCTAATATCTATATTACTTGTCCAGTCAAGTGCAGAAAACATTCCACCTAATATCTGGACATTCACTGATGACTATTTCACAGCATATGGCTCTCCCGAGATGGTGGTAAGTATTACAGGCAGCCCGGAATATGACAAGGGTGAGACCTCTACCATACTGGTCCAGGTCATGAACCAGGGCAAGATAATAGGTTTCGAATCCGAGGACAAGCCGGTCGGTTCCAATGAGGTCGCCCTTTCGAAGATAGAACAGCAGCTGGAATACGGCATTACCACAGCAGTGGGAGTAGTGGCTTCCATATCAGCAGGGGACGCTCCCGTGGATATCAAAACACCGCCCCAGAGCGCAGGTACCCTGGTATCGGGACAGGTCTCCCAGCCCCTGGGCTTTGAGATCAAGATATGGGACAATGCCCCTGCCGGGAAATACACACTGGAAGTAAACCTTACCTACCAGTACCAGAAAGATGTCCAGGTAGATGGGAATGCTTCAAACAACCAGATCGACTACAATATGCTGTACCAGCATGTCAACGAGACCCATGAGATTTTTATAATTGTCAAAGAACAGGCAGATTTCGAAGCTATTGAAGTGACTAGTGACCTCCTGGCGGGGAAGGCGGGTATCTTCAGTATAACCTTCCATAATACAGGGGAAGAAACAGCCTCAAGGGCCACTGCCAGACTGCGATTGTCAGACCCGCTCAGCAGCACGGACTACACCGCTTATCTGGGAGATATGGAACCAGGTGACCAGGTCCTGGCCATGTTCAACATCGATGTGGACCCTGATGCCACGCCCAAGGCATATTCGGTCAAAGCCGAGATCGAATACGAGGATGCAGAAGGACAGACCAGGATATCAGATATTATCTATGTCCCGGCAGAGGTAGGGGACCAGGAAGAAGGGGGGGGTATATTGGGCAATCCCCTACTGCTCGGTGCTGGCTTGATAGTAATAGCTGTATTGATATTCTTATACCTGAAACGGCGGGAAGGTGGCGGCGGTAGTGGCAGTGGCAGTGAATAGTGATGTAATTATCACTGTGGAGAATCTGGTTAAGAGGTATAACAGTCACACTGCCGTAGATGGGGTTTCCTTTGAGATCAACAGGGGTGAGATATTCGGGCTGCTGGGCCCCAACGGTGCAGGCAAGTCCACCATCATCTCCATTTTGTGCTGTCTGCTGGAGCCCACCCGGGGCCGTGTGGTCATCGACGGATCTGATATCAGGAAGAATGCCAACAACATAAAGAAGATCATAGGCGTGGTGCCCCAGGAGATCAGCCTGTATCCCACACTGACGGCAAGGGAGAACCTGGCTTTCTATGGAAAGATATACGGGCTGTCAGGCAGGGCACTGAATACACGGGTAGAAGCCCTACTGGATATGGTAGGTCTGACCGACCGGGCCGACGACCTGCTGGTAGGTTATTCAGGAGGTATGAAGCGCAGGATCAATATCGCTGCTGCACTGCTGCACGAACCCAGGATATTATACCTGGACGAACCCACAACAGGTGTTGACCCCCAGAGCCGCAGGAGGATATATGATACCATCCAGGACCTTAACCGCCAGGGTATGACCGTGCTACTGACCACACACCAGATGGAGGATGCAGAGAAATTATGCCACCGCATAGCTATAATGGACAAGGGAAAGCTAATAGCCCTGGATACACAAAAAGGACTGCTGGAACTGGTGGGTAAAAGCGACCTGATCCATGTACTGGCACCGGAGATACTACCCGGACCTGTGGAATCTATTAAGCGCATGCCTAATGTCCAGAAGGTATCGCTGGATGAAGGGAACATGACCATTCAACTGTTACGGGGCAGGGAATCGCTGGTAGGAATTATCGATATCCTGACATCTTCAGGAACACAGGTGGAGTCCATATACATCAAAGAACCTGACCTGGAAACCCTGTTCCTTCACCTGACCGGGACAATGCTGAGAGGATAGGTTATGAACTGTGAGGATAGGATATGAAGTTCCACATCATCGCTGCCAAGGACCTGAAAATTATACTGCGGGACCGAAATGCCCTCCTGATGATGTTCCTGGTGCCAATGTTGATAATATCTGTTTCCGGGCTGGCACTGGGCGGTAATTATGAGCAGAATATACGGATCAGTGTATTGGTAGTGGACCTGGACAACGATGAGGTCTCCAGGGGACTGGTGGAGTTCCTGGAGGAGATCGATATACTTGATGTGGATATGGAATCAAATGAGTTCGCTGCCAGGGATAGGGTCAAGAACAAGGAATACGGCAGGCTGATAATTATCCCCCCGGGTTTTACTGAATCCGTTATGATGGGACAGGATACCGACTTGCTGATCATTGTGAACCCTACTGAAGAATCGTCTAACACAGTGCTGCAAAAGATAGTAGAAGGTTATGCCAGCAGGATATCAACCAATGTGGTTGTAGTAAAGACTGTAGCCGCTTACGGAATTCCGGTATATACAGAGGAGCAGATACTGGAAATTGTTGATACGGCAGAAGAGTTCATCCAACCCCCGCCCGTGGAAGTGACAATTGAAAGTACTACTTCTAATCTGGTAGAATTCACGCCATTTACCCAGTATGTGCCCGGATTCGCGGTTATGTTCCTCATGTTCACCACCGTACAGATCGGATCGATCAGCCTGATAAAAGAACATGAAGCAGGGACACTGAGACGGCTGGTAACCGCCCCCATCAGCAGGGCAGAGATCATCGGGGGTAAGATCGCCAGTACATTTATCAGGGGATTCGTGCAGCTTACCGTACTGATCTATTTCGGGCATGTGGTCTTTGGCCTGGACCTGGGCAGTGATATACTGGCCCTATTTGTACTGATAGCTGCAGTCACAATGGCATCCACGGGATTGGGGCTGCTGGTGGCTGTACTGGTGAAAACAGCAGACCAGGCAGATTCGGTATCCCTCCTGCTGGTGATGATAATGTCTGCCGTGGGTGGTTCATGGTGGCCGCTGTTCATTGAGCCCCAGTTCATGCAGGATATGGCGCAATTCACAATAACGGCATGGGCTATGGAAGGGTTCTATGACCTGTTGTATTTCGACCTGGGATTGGCCGGGATATTAAGAGAGGTGGGGGTGCTGGTGTTTATGATGATCATATTTTTTGGAATTGCCATCAGCCGGTTCAAGTTCGAATAAACCGATAGTTCAGGTAAAGATAGTTTAGTATCCCCTTCAAATTAAATGGTAATTGCTCATAGTGCCCTGAATTTTGAGACACAGATTACACAGATTGATAGTGGTTGTGAAAATCAGTGTAATCGTATCCACTTCAAATCTAAGGGTAATTTAAAAATTATTAGACAGGATTGACAGGATCGACAGGATACGAGGCAACATTAATATCCTGTAAATCCTGTAAATCCGGTCAAAATACCATGCTTTTTGAAGTGGATACATAGTTCAGACAAAGTACGAAAGCATCGCATTGCCGAACAGCATCAGGATGATGAATTTCAACAATTTCCCAACAAAACACCCTACAATATATAGCCGCACCGGGAATCTGGAAAATCCTGCTACGAACGTGACCACCTCAAAGGGAAACGGGGTCAGTGCGCCCAGGAATACAACTGTAATGCCTATCCATTCATGCAGCCTGAACCAGCCGTGAATTCGCTCCCCTATCCCACCTTTATTGAACCGCCCGGCAATGGCTTCACTTCCCCAACCCAGGTAATATGTGGTCAGGCTTCCAAGTGTAGCACCTGCCGATACTATGAGTACTGTAGGGAATAATGGAAAACCCAGGGTAGGTAGACTTGCAACCACAGGTTCAAGGAATATTGGGAGCAGGCTGCTGGCAATAAGGGATAATAAGAATATACTAAGATAACCGCCAGGTGCTACAATATTCTCAAACAATAGATATTCTCCGGATGTTTACAACTACCAAACGGGATAAAGATATAAAATCCTAATCAATAAAGCAGAACAATGACAAGATGTAATTTAACCAGATGTAACTTGACAAGATGCAACTTGACAATATCTAATTTAACCAAAATATCTTGCTATGGCAGATAAATGCCCTATACATTTATATTACCCTGTGTCTTTAAATGGAGCTATATAGACCATTCAAAGGTGATTATTATAATAAACAAAAAGAACGACCCTATCACACAGTTAATTGATGAGCATAGAATAATGGAACGGGTAATGGATGTGATGGAAAAATTAGCTGAGGGTATTGAAGAACAAAGACCTATATCCTCAGATATGATCCTGGGAAATATCGGCATGTTACTTGAATGCAATGATGAATACCATTATGGAAAAGAAGAAGACATTTTATTACCATTCCTGGAAGAGATCGGGAAAAATGATGTAAAAGAATTGATCCAATCTTACATTACCCGGTATAGAGAAAATGACAGGTTACTTGCCACAATAATCGATTCTATGGAAGATTACTCCAATGGGGATATGGATGCTAAAATAAGTATTATGAAAAATATCCGCGAGTTCGTCAGAAACGTACGCCCTCTCTACATGAATGAGGATGAAGAAATATTCAGGCCATTGAAAAAGAACCTGACCAAAGAAGAGATGGACAGGTTGAGTGAAAAGTTCCAGGATTTCGATTATGAATGGGATGGGCCTACATTAAACAATTACCAGAAACTCGTAAGGGAAATGGAACTAAAAGCAAGTTACACTGTCTGGTAATAACCGAAAAGAATATTATTTCCTTCACCATCAAGATTCCTACTATGACCGACCTTTCCATTTCATCAGATAATACAAAGCCTGCCGAAGAATCAAAGTCCCTTCCTTCCAAGTCAGACTTTAGCGAATGGTATAATGAACTGCTCCGGATAGCTGAGATCATGGACGTGCGCTACCCTGTCAAGGGGCTGTATGTCTGGAACCCTTTTGGTTTTTCCATTCGCTCCAGGGTATATTCCATTATGCGTGAACTCCTTGACAATACCGGGCACCTTGAGGCTATGTTCCCCCTGCTTATCCCTGAACATGAGTTCATGAAAGAGGCCGAGCACATCAAAGGCTTTGAGGATGAGGTATACTGGGTCACACACGGCGGCACTGACCCGCTGGATGTGAAACTGGCACTGCGCCCCACAAGTGAGACTGCTATTTATCCAATGTACAAACTCTGGGTGCGCTCCCATGCTGATCTGCCGCTGCTTATCTACCAGATAGTCAATACCTTCCGCTACGAGACCAAACATACGCGCCCCCTCATCCGCCTGCGCGAGATCACTTCGTTCAAGGAGGCACATACTGTTCATGCCACATGGGACGATGCAGCCGCCCAGGTTAGGAAAGCTACCCGCATATACCAGGAGTTCTATGATCGGCTCGCTGTGCCCACTGTGGTGAGCAAGCGACCTGACTGGGATAAGTTCCCTGGTGCAGACTACACCATGGCAGTGGATGCACTGATGCCTGATGGTAAGACCCTGCAGGTGGGTACGGCACATCACCTGGGTGATAATTTTGCCAATACCTTTGATATCAGGTACGAGGATGCTAACGGTGAGCAGATACTGGCCCACCAGACCTGTTATGGTGTCAGTGAGCGCTGTATAGCGGCCCTGATATCGATTCACGGCGACAATAAGGGACTGGTGTTACCGCCAGAGGTTGCACCTGTGCAGGTTGTAATAATCCCCATCGTGTTCGGTGATGATAAGACCGTCATGGCAGCAGTAAACGAAGTGTCAGATACGTTAAAGCAATCCGGTCTGCGGGTCGCAGTTGACGATAGTGATGCCAGGCCGGGTGCCAAGTACTATAAATGGGAAATGAAAGGGGTTCCTATACGTATCGAGATCGGACCCAGGGACCTGAAGAACAATTCCGCAGTTGTTGCATTGCGAAATGGTGGGAAGACCAGCGTCCCCATAGACAGTATACTGACAGGGATCAATAAAGCTTTTACTGATATTCATGATAGCCTGTTCGAAACTGCTGCCAGTGAATTAAATGATCGTATCAGGTTGTGCACTGACCTGGATGAGGTACGGGATTATATCCAGACAGGTATAGCACGTATTGCATGGTGCGG
>JAUVLO010000011.1 GCA_030600695.1 Methanosarcinales archaeon
TGGAAGCACGACCTGCCTTATGGTCTGCCATTTCGTAGCCCCGAGCGCAAGACTCCCTTCCTTCAGACCACCTGATACTGTTTTAATCGCTTCTTCTGATGCCCTGACAGTCCAGGGCAGTATCATGAACATCAATGCAAGTCCTCCTGAGAGGATTGAAAAACCGAACCCGAGATATACCACAAGGAATGCGTATCCGAAGAGTCCGATTACAATTGACGGGATCCCTGCAAGACATTCCACGCAAAATGAAATGATATGCGTTACAGCATTATCAGGTGCATACTCGGTAAGGTATACCGCAGCCCCTACACCGATCGGGGCAGCAGTCAGCATCGCAACCGCAACAAGGCAGAGCGTTCCGACAATGGCGGGAAAGATGCCACCTTCTGCCCCGGTCATGCGCGGCGAGTCTAACAGGAACGAAATATCTATCACCCCGATCCCGCGGTAAACGATCGTGCCGATAATGAACAGCAGGATCAGTACAGTTGCGGCTGCTGATGCCCATAACACCAAACCGGCTGCCCTGTCAGTAGTATCCGGTGAAAATATCCTGGTGCGTACTGCTGCGCTCATCGCCCTCCCTCCATCCTTGACTTCAGTGCGCGGTGTGAGATCGCGTTTAAGATGGCAACCATCACAAAGAGCACGATGCCCGTTGCAAAGAGTGCCTGCTGGTGGTCGCCCGGAGCTGCATAGTTCATCTCGATCACGATATTCGCGGTCATGGTCCGCACCGGATCGAGCACGTCATAGAGCGGTTCGGGTAAAATAGCGGAATTTCCTGTGACCATCAACACTGCCATGGTCTCGCCGATGGAATTTCCCATGCCAAGTATAATGGCTGCCACGATCCCGGACCTTGCAGCCGGCAGGATCACATTCCTGATCGTGTGCCACCGGGTGGCACCAAGTGCAAGGGATGCCTGCTTGTATGTTTCCGGCACCGCAGTGATGGCATCTGCCGAGATGCTGATGATATGGGGAAGCGCCATGATCGCGAGTATCACAGAGCCTGCAAGGATGCTGAAACCGAATCCTCCGACGCTGTCCCTGATCAACGGCACCAGCAGGACAAGTCCGAAAAATCCGAGTACGACCGAAGGGATCCCGACAAGCAGTTCGATGCCGCGCCTGATCACTGCCTCCGCCCATGGAGGTGCAATCTCAACCAGGAACACCGCACAGCCCAGCCCGAGCGGAACAGCAAGGACCAGCGAGCCGGCTGCAATATAGACCGAGCCCACGATCATCGGGAATATCCCGTATGAGGGTTCGCCAGTCATTGCGATCGGATTCCAGTCCATGCCGAGACAGAAGGTATGTATCCCGTATCTCAGGAGGAACGGCGCGCCTTCCTTGAACAGGAATACCATGATCAGCAGTACAATTACGACTGCACTTACCGCTGATGCGAACAACAGCGCCTCGATTATCCGTTCACGGGTTTGTCGGGTCATGCTGGATCAGGTCTTTGATCTATTTTCGAGTATCGAATCAACGATCAACGTCCGCTCCCCTTCAGGAAGTACCTGGTATATCCAAACCCGCTTCCCGGTATCCCTTTCCTCTGCTTTTTCGATCTCGATGAGGTTGTAGCACTGGGTAGTTCTTGCCTTGATCTTGTTCGAGCATGCTGTTCCTGCATTCACAACGAACATGTCATTCAGTTTCCAGACCCATGGCACATGCTTGTGCCCGCACAATACCAGATCCACACCGCACCGGTCAAGCAGTTCAAGCACATCACCGGAATCCACAGGTATCTCTTCTTCCCGGCCTGTCATCGGCACAGGGATCAGGTGGTGGTGGAGTGCAAAGACCCTGACATCAGTTCCTTTAAAGTCAAAGTTATCTGCGATCCAGCCGTACATCTCCCTGCCGATATGCCCGTCATCAATGTCAGGCTGGGATGAACCCACTCCCACGACAGTGACCCCATCAAGGCAACAGCATGAGGACCGCTCTTCGAAATAATCTTCGAACAGCAGGTACCCGACATTCCTGGAGTCGTGGTTTCCCGGAACGACCACCTTATTTTTGCAATCGATCCTGTCAATCCACTCTTTTGCCTCCATGTACTCATAATGGGAAGCGTTCTGGGTCCGGTCCCCTGTGATCACCAGGATATCAGGCGAGATCTCATTGATGCCCTGCACCACGGATTCTGCAACATCAGTGAGAAAATGAGCATTGCTCATATGAAGGTCTGAAAGATGCACGATCCGTGTCATTTTATACTCCAGTAGCGCTGTAAGCCAGGGATCAGTTCACAGGTATGAAGTGCACATCTTCCACTATACTCTGGCCTTCATCCCCGAGCACAAAGTCAAGAAATGCCTGCTCTGCGCTGTCAGGGTTGCCGTTAGTGATCATCCAGAGTGTCCGTGAGATGGCGTAGCTGCCGTCCACAACGCTTTCGACTGTGGGCTCAATTCCATCGAGCCTGACTGCCCTGACATCTGAGTCGACGTATCCGAGCGAGAGGAATCCGATGGCCTGTGCACTTCCGGCAACAGTTGCCCGCATCTTGCCGTTCGAGTCCTGGATTATCCCATGGTCTGTGATCTCAGCTTTGATAGGTTTCATAACTGCCTGCTCAAAGCAGTCCCGTGTCCCTGAGCCCTCTTCACGCGTGACCACCATGATCTTGGAATCTGTGCCGCCCACATCCTTCCAGTTTGTGGTCGTACCTGTGTAGATGCCCTGAAGCTGCTCTATTGTAAGATCAGTGACTGGGTTGGAGGGGTGTACTGTGACCGCAACGCCGTCCTTTGCAACGCCATGCGGCACAAGACCAGGATGTGCATCACTTTCACTTGATTTCAGGTCGCGGGATGCGCACCCGATATCCACTGTCCCATCCGCCACAGCTTTAACTCCGTGCGAAGAACCGCCGCCTGATACATCGATCCGGCTGCCCGGGTGCTTTTCCATAAAGACGCGTGCACATTCCTCTGCAACCGGCAGAACCGTTGTCGAACCTGCGATCTGCAGCTTCACATCTGTGAGTGGGTCATCTGTTCCTGCAGTATTGTCGGTACAACCAGATACGAGCAGTGAAATTGAGATCACCGCAAGCATCAGTATTAACATATTTTTCTGTACTAATGATTTAATTAACATCATTTTATTCATATCAACTATCACCGAATGCAAATATGCAGAACAATATATATAGATTATCCCAATAAATATATAGAACCTACATGTCATGTGTAGTTAACATATATAATAAATAGTTGCTACTGGTATGTCATGTTTGCATGAAAAAAACAGCCTGAGATAATTGAAGGGAACCTGCACACGGTTTCCGCAGTGGGGGGGTTTCAAATGATTCTTCTTGCGAGACGTTCATCAGGAGCGACAAGTAAATCCGACCGAAATTAGGATTTTGTGTATTATAACACACAAAATCTTATATATTCATGTGTTATAATACAAACTATGCGAAAAGATGCCATCATAACAGTTCTTTCAAGATGGAACTTCTGGACCAATATCCCTGAAACCGGCAAAGAGCGATCGCAACTTCAGCAGACTTTGAAATACCTTGGATCAAAAGCAAACAAGGTCGTTGTGATCTCCGGTGTAAGAAGATCTGGAAAAACAGTTCTCACACGGCAGGTCGTAAGGAGGCTCATCGAAAAAGGACACGATGAAAAAAGTACACTCATCATAAACTTCGAGGACCCCTCATTTTCAGAAGAGCTCGATCTGAAACATCTTCAGAGTACCTACGAAGCATACCTTGAGATCATGCAGCCGTCGATGCAGCCTGTGGTGATACTGGATGAGATACAGGAGATCCCAAAATGGGAAAAGTTCGTCCGGACCCTGCAGGAAAGGAACGAAGCCCGCATCATAGTCACAGGTTCCTCGTCTGCCCTAATGAGTGGTGAATTTTCAACAGTACTTACTGGCAGAACACTTGAGATAAACATGTACCCCTTATCTTTCAGGGAGTTCCTGGATTTCTCAGGCATGGAACTGAGAACACCTTCTGATATAATTCTCAGGAAGGATGAGATCATAAGAAGCCTGAAAGTATACGAGGAGTCCGGCGGTTTTCCTGAGGTTGTGATAGAGACAAGCAGTGAACTGAAATTTGCAATTCTCAGGAAGATATACGAGGACATATTGTACAAGGATATTGTAAAGAGATGGTCGGTCAGGAACATCGATAAACTGGAATTCCTTGGCACATATTATCTAACCAACATCTCGTCGCCTATCACATTCAATAAGATCTCGAAATTCATAAAGATGCCAGTAAAGACCGTTGAAACCTATTCCAAATACCTTGAAGCTTCAAACCTGGTATTTTTCATAAAACGGTTCTCGTTTTCCCTTAAAGAACAGGAGAACTCCCCGAGAAAGGTATATTCAATTGACACAGGTCTTGCAAATTCGGTAGGGTTCAGGTTCCAGGCGAACTACGGAAAGTTCATTGAAAATACAGTAGCTGCAGAGTTGCTGCGCAAAAGATCGGATAATCCTTTCATTGATGTTTATTACTGGAAAGACTACCAGCATTGGGAAGTTGATTTCGTTGTGAAGGAAGGACTGAATATCCGGCAGCTGATCCAGGTATGCTACGACATTGATGATCTTAATACAAAAGAACGGGAATTAAAAGCGATCCTGAAAGCATCAAAGGAACTTGAATGCGACAACCTGCTTGTGATCACATGGGATCACGAAGGCGAGGAAGATCTCAAAGGTAAGAGGATCGAGTTTGTGCCGCTGTGGAAGTGGCTGCTCGGTCAGGAAAGATACTGATCAGGAATAGGGCGCACAGGACCACACCTTTGCGTACGATGCGCCCAGGCGCGCTGGCCGGATGGATCTGGTTGGGGAGGCGGGGAAGTGTTTGATCGGGAGGCGGGGGCGGTATATGTGTTTTTTGGGTCCCACAGAATCTCAAGGGTCATAAGAATTCCTTTTCAACTTCTTCCTGGGTCAGCATCTCAAAAATTGGTGTTTTGCGGGAATCCTCTATCTGTTTTTTTATTTCCTCTGAGAGTTCCATTTTGTCTTCTTCAAAATATGATACTACCCCGCCAAACTCTCTTTTGAGCGATAATATATCTTCATGAATTGTTTCAAGTGTAACGGTCATGCTTGATACACCTTATGATTTTTCGAATAAGAAGTGATGAAATAAAGAGGCACGAAACATTATAGCTCATATTTCATTAATCTTGTAACAAATGACAAGAAAATGCTTCTTTACTGTATCCCAGTATTTCAATACAATTCAAGTAACTTTTTTCTATCTTTTTTATAAATTCCACATCATCTGAAAAAAATTCAAGTGAATTTATTTTAGCTATGTTTGTCATCAACTCTTGAAAGATTCTTTCATCATTATTGTCTTTAAAATACACTCCAGTTGTTGATTTTTTTACATCTTCGAGATTATCATGATTCAACACTATTATTTCATTAATAGAATGAATTTGTTCTATTTTATCAAACAACGATTGTGCAAATTCAATAGAAAGTTGGGATAAAAAGGATGGTAGCTTTTCACTATTATTATCTTTTAAAAAAGTAATAATTTCGCTATATAACAAGTCTAAAAAATTAGATGCTTCGGGTTTTTTAATTTTCAATTCTATAAAAATGTTTATTAGTTGTTCTTGTAATTCTATCAATGTCATTTTTTTTTGAAAGGCTGGCAAAAATTGGATAATATCTATAATTATTTGATTTAGTTTATTTATAAAAACTTTTTGAGATTCTTTTAATACCGTCGAGCATATAAATAATTCATCATTCTGTTTGTCTTTCATTAATCTAATAGATCTTTCATGAAGTCTATCTTTGGTGTTTGCAACACCTATAATAATGTTTGAATCTATAGAGAAATTCATTTTTAAATGGCCAAAACTTCGAAAATGCTATTATTCTTTAGATTTTGATTTTGATTTTCATTATAACCAATTAAATTTAGTTCTGACAAGTAATCCTGAACATCTTCAAAAGTAACCTTATTTCTATGAAATGCTTCAATATAAAGTAATGAAAAAATCAATACATTATGTGAAGTAGAATCGAACAATTTATTTATTGGCTCATTTAATACATCTTTTATTATTTCTTGGATTAAATAAAATATTTGGTCTAATACTAATAACTGATCAATATCTTCACCTTTATTCCACATTGTTATGTTTATTTCATCTCTTATGGAAGAAATTCTTCCATTAAGTTTTATTAATGATAATCTTAAAATATGATGTAATTGCTGCTGATCTACTCCTTGTGTTAAATGTTCTAAATTTTTAAAAGTTTCACTGATTTCATCCAATTCAGATAATTTATTTTTCAAATCATTTTCCAAATCTTCATTAAGAGTTTTACCAATAACAATATCTGTTAGTGCATCTATTATTAATTCTCGAGTTTCAAAATTAAAATTTGAAATTGTATTAATCTCTTTTTGAAATAGATATGCTTTATGCATATATCTTAAATAGTCAATACCACCTACGACTGGCTGCATAACGAATGTAATTCCGTCGAACATATCTGAAGAAAAACTATTTAGAATATAATTAACAGATCCTGAACCGTATAAATTATAGTTTTCCATAACAATCATTTGCTTAAAATTAATTAATTAATAAATTTTTGCTCAAATAGGTGCATATATTAATTTGGTATTTTCATATATAACTTGTTTAATTGAGTATATATTCTTTTCCAATAACTATCCCCGTACTAACAGTACAGGGTCTTCGTATACTTTAAATAAAACCGTTTGTTGCTTTGAATCCGGTTTAATGGTCATTTATCAGAGAGCTTGTAAAACATGGTATCCACCAAAAAGCATGGTATTTTGACCGGATTTACAGGATTTACAGGCATGTGTCATCGGTTAAGAGTAATATTGTGATAGAACACGGATTGCACGGATGACACGGATGCGCGCGGATACGAAAGTCAAACGTTGGGACGGCACACCCAACCGCAGCAGAGCTGTGGGGTATAACGATTGAGATAAATCCGTCTAATCCAGTCATACTCCACACCATCCTCCAAGTTAAACACCATCATTATCGAGGGCAGGATTGTGATAATGAAACATCATTTACCCAAATTTCGTAACATCCGTTTTGTCGCAACATTAGAAAACAGTGTAAATACGAATATTACGATACCCACCCACACAATAATACTTCCAACTTCCTCAAAACCCCCTAGCGTGAGCAGCAACCCACTGCCAAGGATTATGAGGTTTACTTTGGTCAACTTCCTGTTTCGAACAAGTATGGCAATATATTTCTGTCTCTCAATCATATTTTCCTTTATCTCAGCCTTCACAAAGGTCACATCCTCTTAATGTACTTCAATTAATTCATCTGCTGCTTTTTTCAATCTGTTAAGGACCGCAGCTCCAATCCCGGCAATCCCCATCGAACCATCTGCTATGATCACATCAACATCTTCCATATCCAGATATCGCAGACCAGCAAAAAGATTGCTGGCAATTGCAGAGGCATCGTACCTGCTACCCAGCAAGAACACACCACCTTTCGACACATATCCTGCCATCTCATCAGTTCCGGCAGTCTCATCGGTCACCAGCAGCCCCACCCGGATATTCCGATCCCCGTACTCCCTGGCCAGCTCACTTATCTTATCCACAACAGCACTGCTGTTCCCCATAACCAGCACCAGTCTGGTCTCAGGCGAATAATGGGTATATTTCAGGCCCGGCGATCTGACAACTTCACCTGCACCGGCCGCCCTGTCAGTATAACCAATAACCACATCACCCACATATTCCCTTATCTGGTCAATACTGACCCCGCCCGGTCTTAGCAGCACAGGAATGTCCGGGGTCATGTCCAGTACAGTAGATTCCACACCCACGCGCACGGCCCCGCCATCGATCACCGCATCGATCCTGCCTGCAAGGTCAGATATCACATGCTCTGCCGTGGTTGGGCTGGGCCTGCCTGAGATGTTAGCACTGGGTGCGGCAATGGGCGTACCTGCCTCCCTGATCAATCCCAGGGCTATGGGATTGTCAGGCATCCTGACCGCCACTGTATCCAGCCCGCATGTGGTAACATCGGGCACAATATCCTTACGCTTGAATATCATGGTAAGGGGGCCGGGCCAGAAAGCGTCCATCAAGGCGTGGGCGATGCCAGGTACATCACTTGCGATCACCTCAAGTTGCTCTATGTCTGCAATGTGTACGATAAGGGGATTATCCAGGGGCCGCCCCTTTGCCTTGAATATCTTTCTGACCGCCTCCGGGTTCAATGCATCTGCACCCAGGCCGTATACGGTCTCAGTGGGGAATGCCACTGTGCCGCCCTGTTGTATGATGCGTGCAGCTTTAGTGATGATCTCTCCCGAATTTACCCCCTCGATCCTGAAGATGCGTGTTGTATTGTCCATTCGACCCTAAAAATATAATTATGCTATTTTAGAGACTTTTTAATTTATTCTGGATAAGTGGATCATGGTAAAAAAGATTAACCGCAGAGGACACAGAGGTTCGCAGAGGGTCGTTATTTTACTCTGCGTCCCTTTGCGCTCTCTGCGGTTTTTCGAATCGTCCCAGGAAATAATAAAAAGTCTCCTATTTTATGTATAAAAAATGAAGGAACAGGCTTATTTACCTATCCCCATGGTCTTATTGGTCCTTGCTATAGACTTTGCACCGTCGCTCTCCAGTTCGCACATGGCACGAATAGCATCCACATTCTCAGGCACAACATCCGACTCCTGGTGGATGGCCTGGAAGAAGTACAGTTCGCCGTGGTACTTGCTGATACTGTCCTTCCATATCACATTCTCGAACATATCGCTGCGGCTGCGTCCCAGGTCCCTGGCAAGTTCCATGACCTCTGCCGTGCTATTGATGTTATCTTCACCTGATACGAACCTGATACGGGGCCTGTCGGCATACAGGTCAATGATATCCTGCGGCTCGAAATCTTTATCCAGCTCAACATTCAGTGCATGAAAGTGCATGATCGTGGTGGACAGTTTCACAGCCACCGTAGCAATTTCGAGATGAGGCATAATGGAATTCACATCCGGCCCATGATGGCTGGGCAAACTGATAGGATTGGGTACAATAGCGTTTATCGGGCCGCTCTTGATATTACCCGGGTCTGCCGCCCTTCGCATCAGGGTGACCCTGGACTTCTTAACACCGTATTCCTGGTCCAGGGGATATAGTGCCCTGGTCAGTCCGGTAGTGTTGCAACTGACCACGCGGGTCAGCTCCCTGCCAATGGCATCATCATAATTAGCTTCCGAGTTGAAACTGAATCCTGCCAGTTCATGTTCCTCACCGCCCTGCCAGATGGCCTTTACACCATGTTTCACATACAGGTCCTTGTATGTGGCACCTACTTTGCCGGGTGTGCAGTCTACTACCAGGTCTGCCTTATCGAGCAGTTCGTCCAGTGTGCCCGAAATCTCAATGCCTGCCTTGCTAAAGGCTTCTATCTTATCGGAAGTTGCTGCATACAGGTCAAAACCCCTGTCTGCTGCCAGTTTAGCTTCAAATGACGGGCGGGTTTTCACTACACCCACTATCTCCATATCATCCTGGGCAGAAACTGCATCTGCTACTCGCTTTCCAATAGTACCGTATCCATTAATAGCTATCTTTGCTTTTGACATTTTATTACCCCATGATTATTGTTGTAACAATGGTCATTTTTTCAATGTGTTCTAATTGATATTTTCTATCAATGCTTCATTTTTCATCATATCCACGCGCAGTATCCGTCCGGGTAAGGTCATGCTATCTCCGAATATTCCTGTGATGGTGATCTCATTTCCATCCACAGCCAACCGTACAACATCTTCCATTAATGTTGTTTTATCCTTCCCGTCAATTAGAATGGCATTTAATTCACACATGGTAATCAAATCTGATACGTGGTATAAATAAATAAAATGTTCGAAACAGCACTTGAATTGTGCTACCATCCGTCAGAAAAAACACCCGTTTTTGTTACGTACACCAGCATGATAGGGCAATTCTGGGCATTAAGGCTATGGCAGTATTTCTTCATGTGTGCCTCATCTGGAAAATAATGACTTGCACTTGCTGTGCAGCGTGAACCTACTAAAAATATACATGTATAACCCGTATTATCTCACCCAACCATATTTTGTTAATAATTTGCGATTACTAATTATATCTTATGTTTTGCTCCCTCAAAAAACTTTGTTTTTCTACCTCAACCTTGAAATATCATATTCGTGTCGCCATACATCCCGTTAAACAGCAGCCGCTTAAAGCGCATCCTCGAACAACCACCCGAACTCCTGCGGTCGGTTCAGGAAATCCAGCTTACCCAAATCCTTCACAAGCCCGTATATCTCCCTGCCTTTAACCAGCCCTACCTCGCTGAAACTCCTGGGCTTTGCCTCCCTGACCCCGGGCACATCCTTATAACCGGGGTTGGCAATAAACCCATCCTCTATCAGATAGTAGGCCGCCCCGTGCAGTTCCACGTATGGCTCATACACAGATGCAAATTCCCTGGACACCCAATTTGCCATCTTCAGTTCCTTATTACCGGCATTGATGGTCACATGCCCATAATCCGGGGGCATGATCACCTTATCCCCTGCCGATGCCCGGACCAGCACCACATCTGTCACCGAAACCCCCTCCCGCTTTTGCAGCAGGTAATGGGCCTCGCCGCTCAGTACCTCATACACCTCAGGGTATGACATATCAGTGCCGGGCGCAGCAGGGTGGTAATGCCCCAGGGTCTTCACATATTCCCTGCCCAGCATGGCCGGGGGGATGATGGTGATGTCATAGCGCAGGCTGTGTTCGAGCATAGCATCACGGTCGCTGCGGCTGAGGGCCAGGTCCCTGTACATATAATAGAGTTCCCTGTCGCCGCCCTTGAGTATCTCCCTGTCAAGCAGGACTGCTTCAATATCAGACACCATGCGGATATCTGGTTCCTGCGTCCTGCCCCCGAACGTCAGTGTCCTGTCCATATCTGATCCCATAATTGAATTGTACGGGGTAGTATATATTGTATTCGAACACCCAAAAGCTGCGGCACAGCACTTCAGGAAGTCCTGCCGCCCGATCGCAGTAACCTGGCAATGCTCCCTGCCTCGCCCGGATAGAACGACAGCACCGTACCCACGGTTATCAGGATGGTTGCCACCCAGAAAACCGGAATATGAAGCTCGCTGCTGCGCATGCTCACGAAATCGAACACAAATATTACCGTTCCAAGATGCAGCATGGACGAGCCGGTCCTGACAAAATACCCTTCCCGCTCATAGGTCAGCCCGCCCCGCCCCAGCATGGTCAATACCATGACCGCCGCCTGTACCACTATAGAGACGGCCAGCAGGAATGCCAGGCTGGTGCCTATGTTGGTAATTAGTGCTATCAAGAAAGTAGCTGCCAGCATGCCGGTTCCCGCCGCCAGGAGCGACTGCCTGGGCACTATCCGTTTGGGTATGCACAGTCCCAGTGCCACCAGCAGCAGCACGACGAACGGGTAAATAAGCTGGTTCATGCTGTCGATATAGTCCCCGTACATTTGGGTCTGGGTCCACTGGGGTGTGGTCTCGTTGGTGCATGTATAGTAGCCTATACCGTACAGGCACACCAGACCTATCGCCACCAGCACCGCTGATGTGAGGAGCATCAGGTAGAAGTCATAGGTCTTTGGTTTGATGTTCAATTCCGGCGTCATCTTCTATTCTCCTATTCTTCCATTTTCCTCTTCATTGTGTAATAGCATGTATCCCTGGCGCAATGTATGTCAGCAGGTAGGTGAACACCAGTGACAAGAAACAGATAATACCCAGTATGGCAGTAGCCCGCCACATATTGCGCCGTTTAAGATATATCCGTGTGTGCAGGTACGCACTGTACAGTACCCACATCATGATACTGCCGTTGATCTTTGGGTCCCACCACCAGTCCGTCCCCTCCCATGCAATCACGGCCCAGGGGTAGCCGATGAGCATGCCTACTGTCAGCAGCAGGTACCCGACCTTGGCATGGCTGTATGAGATACGGTCAAATATCTTCTCGCGCCGAAACAGCATGAACACGCAGCCCACAAAGGTGACCACCAGGGATGCATATGCGATAAACAGCATGGGTGGGTGGGTCCACATGTACTCTGAATTATAGTAATAGGTTATTCGGAAATACAACTGGTACAGTGCACCGTATAACACATTGGGGTCGCCCACACCTGCGGCCTGGTACCAGCCTGTGATCTCAGAATGCAGGCCGGGCAGGGGTTCCCTGAACGGGTTTGAGGTATAATATGTAAATATACCAAAGGTTGCCAGCATGATATTCAGGGATGATGAGAACAGTGCGGTCATCTTTGTCTTTATGAAATCATACCGGTAATTGGTGACAGCCAGGAAAATGGACAGGCACAGGGTCCAGAAGTATAATTTTTCGGTTTCTATCCATAGGGGCACGGCAAATCTAAGGGATGTTGCACTGGTACCCATGGTACTGGCCATATAATTTGCCAGTTCAGGCGGGTAGACCACTTCTATGGTCTGGTAGATGCGCAGGTGGAACCAGGCAATGATAATAAAACCAATGACCAGCAGTGCCGTATCGATCTCCCTTAACTGTGATGCCAGCCTAAAGGCGCGGCTGTCGTTTGAAAGCATATGGTAGACAGCAATAATACCAAGGGCGAGCGAAAAGATGAAAATGACCGAAATGACAGGCTGGCCTATGGTGGTCACGGTGTCTCTTGCAGCAAGGTATTCCTGGTACGACATTTAAGGTTTAATGATTTTTATCTGTTAAATAGGATGCCGAATTCATGATTGGCGGAACAACGCAGCAATATCTTTTATATCCGGATATATCCAGTTGTTTTCGTCCATATACCTGATTTCACTCTCTGTGCTCTCTGTGGTTTATTGCTTATCACTTGTTGGAATTTACATTTCATTAGTTAATATTATTTAGTTTTTATTATAACAACTCTATTTTGATAATACTTTTTTTAAACTATGTAGTTCGTCGCCATCTGTGAGCAACACATTATTTTTTTGTGCCATGTCGATTGTCTTTTCTGTAAAACCGTTTTTTGATATCAGCCAGATGGCATCAATGTTTAAGTTCAGGAAATGTTCGATGAACTGCTTTTTTTTCAATAATAAGTCGATGTCGGATGGTCGGCATGGCTCGTTCTTCCATTTGACCTCTACTATCCAGTTCTCATTTCCTTTTGCAAGAGCATCGATCTCCACCACAAAGTTCTTTTCAAAGACATCACCATTGCCGTCAATGTCTATAAAATTTACAACCTCATTAATATGCGGCAGCAAGATCGTACCATCCGTGCCAAACAAATGTCCGGGCAATACCTGGCCAGTGAACCCTGATATGAGCTCACGTATTTCACTTTCCTTTGCTATACCCAGTTCGGTTGATGTTTTCAGGTACTTTTCTTCAAGTTTCTCAAATATATCCTGTTTGATCTGCCCTGTCGATGTGTTTGATAACAATGTGTCCACACCAAGTTCTTCAATTTCCAGATATTGTTTTATAATTGGGTCTGCAAAACAATAATTGTTATTGTTCTTGGTCAACAGATCGGTCGCAAGCAGGCGGTTTAGATGCTTTAGTACGATGTTTGGTTTTCGTTTGATATTTTCGGATACCTCCGAAAGCGTGAGACCGTTTTCATCTTCCTTTGCAAGTATGTGGAGAATTGTCTTAAGAGTTGCATATGCTTTTGATTTCACAAGCGAGATATTTAAAATATAATTGCAGTGCCTGTTGATTATTCCATTAATCGAACCGATCTCTATAAGAAATGCCATTTTGACACCTTTGTCGTCTATATCGATCCCTGTACTGTTTAGCAATAACAACCTATCGGCAAGTGATTTAAGGTACATTGGATGACCTCTGCATAACTTGTACATATTTTCAAGCACTTCTTTTGGGAGAGTTATCTCAAACCGGTTGAAATATTTGATTAAAAACTCAAAACTGTCATCCCTGCTGAAGTTTGGCAGGGATTCAAGTGTGAAATGCAGAAAAAGAGGGGACGAGGCATCTGCAAATAGTTCATCGAGTTTTGTCAGCCAGGATCCCAATACCACATATCGTGTTCTATGCTGGTTTTGTATGATGGAGCGCAATAATCGTATAATCTCGAACTTAGTGGAGAGTTCTAGAAATAATTGGAACTCGTCGATAAAAATACCAATGAGCGTGTTATCCCTTGATGCAAGTTGTTCGGGAAAGTTCAATGCGTATTCCATCATCAACTTGTGATTTGGGTTTTTCTTTTCGAGTTCCTGAAGTATGCCGGTCATGGTTGATGTTACCAGTGGATCATTGACCTTTTTCATCACGTTAAATGGGTCATGAAACTCTTCAACAAAACCCTTGCCTTTGTTAAAGTACCAATAACAGATCGTTCCAACATATTCCTGTGGGAATAATTCCACAGTGAGATTCAGATTTTCAAGGTCCAGATAGGCAAGTTGCTGCTGTGGATGTGTGGCAATGTAATATTTTGCAAGTTCTGATTTCCCGATCTTTCGAAGCCCTTTGAACGATAAATGTTTTCCAAATCCCTCAAAACACATCTCAATCTGTTTGATGCTCTTTTTCCGGTCCGTGAATAATCTTAACTGGGATTCTGAATAGATGTTGGGCAGTGTCATGTATAATACAAGTACTTAATCAGTGTTAAAGATTATCACCCTTAGAAGTTATCACCTTTAGAAGTTATCACCCTTAGAAGTTATCACCTTTTGGGGTGAATAATTGTGTGCGGAAATAGTGGTGGTGTTTTTAAACGGGATGCGGGTGAGTGTTCTTCGAGGGTGGACCTTGGGCTATGCCGGGTGGACTTGAACAAATCATTAACTTGCACTGGTAGGTCGGTGTTCAATTTTATTAAAATTTATATTCATTATTTTGGAGTGCACCCAAAGAGGAGATAATCTCAACATGTAGTGAGTGCCATTTTTTTCTTTTTTTGCATTGGTAATTATAAGTAATATTAATGATACTATTTTATGTTGGGTATAGAATGCAATCACCAATTTGAATATACAAATGAGGCATATATCATGACAAGCATAAAAAATACACAGACCGAAAAGAACCTGTTGACCGCATTTGCAGGAGAATCGCAGGCAAGAAACCGCTATACATTTTTCGCATCAGCAGCGAAAAAGGCAGGGTATGAACAGATATCAGCCATCTTCATAGAGACTGCTGATAATGAAAAAGAACATGCTGAAAGATTATTCAAATTCCTGGAAGGCGGGGAAGTAGAAATTACCGGCTTATTTCCAGCAGGTATAATAGGCGATACAGTATCAAATCTTGAGGCCGCAGCCGATGGCGAGAATCATGAACATACAATAATGTATCCACAATTTGCTGATGTAGCCCAAAAAGAAGGTTTTCCTGAAATTGCAGCAGTTTTCAGGAATATCGCAGTGGCTGAGAAGGCACATGAAGAGCGCTTCCGTGCACTGATCGGGAATATTGAAAAGGACATGGTGTTCAAGCGGGAAAATGTAGTAAAATGGAAATGCCGTAACTGCGGATATATCCATGAAGCTACAGAAGCACCAGAGGAGTGTCCGGCATGTGCTCATGCAAGGGCATATTTCGAGCTGTGGGCAAAGATTTATTAATTGACAGGTGGGAACATGAAAAGGATAGCATGGGGAATTACAGGTTCGGGTGACATGATACGGGAGACATATGATGTCATGGTCGATATTAAGAAAAAGACAGACCTTGAATTCATGGTATTCCTGTCAAAAGAAGCCGAAACGGTATTGAAATGGTACCGTATATGGAACGAGATCCAGCGTGATTTTACCAACTTCAAGACAGATGCCGGGCCCAATTCGCCTTTTATTGCCGGTCCGCTCCAGGTAGGGTACTACGACTTGCTGCTGATCGCACCTGCAACTGCAAATACTGTGGCAAAGATCGTCCATGGAATTGCTGACACCCTGGTAACAAATACTGTGTCCCAGACCGCAAAAGGAGATACTCCTATCTATATACTGCCGGTCGACCAGGTTAAGGGTACTGTCAAAACAATAACTCCCACCGGAAAGACGCTTGAGCTCAAGATGCGCAATGTAGATGTATCCAATTCCGAAAGACTTGCGCAGATGGAGAATATCACAGTATTGAAAAGTCCTGGGGAGATATATGATATAATAGGATGATAATCGGGTGATAAGCATGTCGAGAGATATAATGATAGAGTTTGAAGGATCAATTGATAATATTGCAACCCTTGAGGATGCAGTGAAAACCGCACTTACGATCGAACAGCAGGGACATAAATTTTATCTTGGGAAAGCCGAGACTTCAACTGGTATAGCTGCAAAGGAGCTATTCGAATATCTGTCAGCAGAAGAGGGCAGGCATATAGAATATCTCAATGATTTTCGAAAAACCGGGCATTTATCTGGTTTCAATGAGGCTGATCCACCGGATTTTGCCCAATCCTTTGCCAATGAATTCACAGAAGAAAAACCGGGTGAACTGGATGTGCTTATGAGTGCTCTGCGGTTTGAGAAAAAGAATGAGGATTTTTACAAAGAACTTGCAGCATGGTCACACAATTCCCAACAGAAGGAGTTCTTTGATATGATGGCATCTTTTGAACACGGACATGTGGAACTCATTGACGGTTTTATCGATGCTGCAACACAGTTTCGAATGGAAACGTAGAATACGGGGTGTTATAATTGACAGATAAAGTAGAACCGCTGGCATTGGCCAGGGGTGTATACTGGGTAGGTGTAATAGACTGGAACCTGAGGGATTTTCATGGTTATGTAACCCCAAAAGGGACCACGTATAATGCATACCTGATAGTGGATGATAAAATTACGCTTGTGGATACTGTAAAAGCTGAGTTCTCAGCCGAGTTGCTCAAACGGATAAGCCAGATAGTAGATCCTGCAAAGATCGACCATGTAATTGTAAACCATGTTGAGATGGACCATTCCGGTTCACTTCCGGCAATCATGAAGGCAGCACCGGACGCAACGATATACTGCTCAACTAAGGGCAGGGATGGTCTATATCTTCACTATAAGGCAGATGGTTGCGAGGATTGGGATATTGAGGTTGTTAAGACAGGCTCGGAATTAAGCCTGGGCAGTAAGACCCTGATGTTTATCGAAGCCACCATGCTGCACTGGCCTGATAGTATGCACACATATATTAAAGAAGATAAGATACTGCTGTCCAGTGATGCTTTCGGGCAGCATATTGCAACTTCAAAGCCTTTTGATGATGAAGTGGGAGACGTAATGGCAGAGGCTGCTGAATATTATGCAAATATCCTGATGCCATTTGGCCGGATCATCCTGAAATACATTGACACTGTGAAAGAACTGGGCATTGACATCAACATGATCGCACCTGGCCACGGCATTATCTGGAGGCAGGATCCAGCAAAGATAATTGAAGCCTATGGGCGTTGGGCCAGAGGTGAGACTACTAAAAAAGTGCTGATCATCTACGATACCATGTGGGGAAGTACCCATACCATGGCAAAATCAATACTGGATGGTATAAAAGCGGCCGGAGTAGAAGTAAAACTTATAAACATTAGAAAGATCGATCTGAGCGGTATAATAACAGAGGTACTGGAAGCACCTGTGATCATAGTAGGTTCACCGACCCTAAACAATGGTATATTTCCATCGGTTAGCGAATTCTTAACACACCTTAAAGGATTGCGACCCAAGGGCAGGCAAGCTGTGGCCTTTGGATCATATGGCTGGGGCGGCGGTGCTGTAAAAGCAGTGGAAAAGGAACTGGAACTGGCTGGATTTGAGTTGATCGAGCCAGGGCTGCAGATACGATATCGGCCCGATGAGGAGGGGATAGCAGCCTGCCGGCAATTGGGTGAGCGGATAGCCGGGTTTGTACAATGACATTAACTGTCATAAAAATTCAAGAAAATCCTCTAATCAGTCGGATTTACCTGAGTATAAATAGTCATACTTTATATACAGAAAAAAAAAGAATATAGAATAAAGGAGTGATATATAATGGCACAATCCGAAGATTTGGAAACTGAAATATATGAATGGGCTAAAGAAAATGCGTCAGCATCAGGGTACAAATTGAATCCTGATTATGACATTGTAATGACAGCCATAAAAGGCCTTGCCCATAATAAGCAAAAATATGGGGAAGCGTACTGTAGCTGCAGGGAAATTTCAGGTGATAAAGAGAAAGACAAGAAGATCATCTGTCCGTGTGCATATCGCAGCAGGGATATGGATCGAAAAGGATCATGTAAATGTGCACTGTATGTGAAATGATCTTCTTTTGATGGGATCGCACCCGGAAATGGAAAGGAGGTATAACATGGTCAATTGGAAATGCTCAAACTGTGGATATACATTGGAAGCTGATGTGCCGCCTGATCAATGTCCTTCATGCGGTGAGAAATGCGAGTTTATTGATGTCAGCTGCTACATTCCGGGGTGTGACACCGGTACTGGAGTTGATGACAGACTATAATAGAGAGGTGAAAATAGTATGAAATGTTATATATGTGCAGAACAAGGAAAACATAGTGATGCAGTAGGGATATGTATTGTCTGTGGAATGGCGGTATGCCGTGAACACATGATCAGGGAGGAAACTCCTATATGGGATGGAACATATCCGGTCCGGTTAAAACCGGATATAGAACATGTCAAACGAATAATCTGCCCGCCCTGCCATGCGGCATTAAAGGAAAATATTTAAGGTGGTGAAAGATATGCTGAAATGTTTTATCTGTGATGAAAATAACAAGACAGAAGAAGCTGTTGGTATCTGTATAGTCTGCGGCATGGGATTATGCATGGAACATGCTCGAAGGGCAGACCTGGAGATATGGGAAGGTCATTATCCCATGCCTGTAAAAACAATGGAAAAAGACCTGCCCCGGTTCTTATGCGAGTATTGCATTGAAACAACGTATATTGCAACTGATTAAGAGGAGATAGGGGTGCACAGAGTTTCATATTCTCTGTGTAACCTCTTTGGTTTTTTTTAAAGATCAATTAGACTGAGTAGTATCATGGACGAGGAAAGGAAAATGGAAAATAATTTTATTTTCTCAAATACACTGAAATGGAATAGCGAATATCAAGCATCCATGTTCTTTGGTGATAAGGCAAGTTTTGAATTTGCCACCCCGCCTGAGTTTCATGGACCTGAGGGTTTTATCAGTCCTGAAGAACTGTTTGTTGCATCTGCTCATGCATGTTGCCTGACAACATTTATTACAAAGGCAAAGAAAGCTGGCATTAATCTAATGTTTTATGAATCCAGTGCAGAAGGTATACTTGAAAAAGTGGACGGGCAGTTAATGTTCACAAAAATAGCAATTAGATCAAGAATAAAAACAGATAGTGATAAAGAAAACGTAAGAATGATAGTTAAGCAGGTCGAACAAAGTGCACTTGTTATCAATTCTATGAAGACCAATGTCATAATAGAAGCCATCATCGAATGATAGCGTTTAATTATATTAAGGTGTCCTGATATTAGAAATATAAAATAATTAGTTGGAAATATAGGAGGATATATTATGCAATCTTACGAATGTACAGCATGCGAATATGTTTATAATCCGGAAGAAGGAGATCCGGACAATGGAGTTGCTCCAGGAACGGCATTTGAGGATCTGCCAGATGATTGGGTTTGTCCATCCTGCGGCGTGGACAAGGATTTTTTCGAACCAGTAGCTTAAAGGAGGCACTTAACAATGAATGAAGAAACAAATATAGAACAGGCACGTCCGATGCTCCAATTAGGTGATAAAGCACCGGATTTCAAAGCAGTGACTACACATGGACCCATTAGTTTATCTGACTATAATGGACAGTGGTTAATACTCTTCTCACATCCGGCAGACTTCACTCCCGTCTGTACCACTGAGTTCATAGGTTTCGCAAAGTTATACCCTGAACTCGAAAAGCGTGGTGTTAAACTGCTGGGTTTAAGTATTGATAGCGTTCATTCGCATATCGCATGGGTGCGCAACATTAAGGAGAAGATGGATGTAGATATACCGTTTCCCGTAATAGCAGACATCGGCATGAATGTTGGGAAACTATACAGTATGATCCATCCAGGACAGAGCGCTACTGCTGCAGTGCGGTGTGTCTTTGTGATCGATCCTGGACAGATCCTGCGGGCCATGATCTATTATCCGCTATCAACAGGACGGAATATGGATGAGATCCTCAGGCTTATTGATGCCTTACAGGCCGCAGATACACACGGGATCGCAACGCCGGCAGACTGGAGGCCGGGAGATGCAGCCATTGTACCGCCGCCTGCAACACAGCAAGAAGCCCAGAAACGATTAAGCGAGGGTTATGACTGCAAGGACTGGTATTTCTGTAAAAAGAACATATAACTGAGACATGCTCGAAATAAAAGCATTAAATCTCGAAGTCGATGGAAGACCTGTACTTAAAGACCTCAACCTCACGATCGAAGCAGGCGAATCCCACGTACTTCTCGGTCCGAATGGATCGGGAAAGACATCCCTCTTACTTGGCATACTTGGTTTTCCAAAATATAAAGTGACAGGTGGAAGTATTATATTTAAGGGAGAGGACATCACCCACCTTTCAACCGCTAAGCGGGTAAAACTTGGAATGGGCATTGCATTCCAGCACCCACCTGTAATACGCGGCATCAAACTGGGCGAAATGGTGAATCTATGCAAAGGTGATACATCCCAACAGGTAACCCAGGAAACCCGTACTCTTGCAAAAAAGCTGCATTTTTCAGATGAATTCCTGGAAAGGGATGTGAATGCCGGTTTTTCAGGAGGCGAGATAAAACGGTCTGAAATAATGCAGTTAATGGCACAAGACCCGGATTTTGTAATGCTCGATGAACCTGATTCGGGTGTGGACATTGAAAATATGGAACTGATCGGAGATATGATCGGTGAACTGCTGCATAGACGCATCCGCCCGAGCAAACGAACCGCATCCGGGCTGATCATCACTCATCTTGCAACCATCACTGATTACGTAGAGGTTGACTGGGCGCATGTTATGCTCAATGGTATGATCGCATGTTCCGGAAACCCTGACCGGATCATTAGTGAAGTTATGAAAGGAGGTTATGAGAAATGCGTAAGGGAATGTCAGGAGACAATGGACCGGATATAGGGAAATATACCCTGAAGGCAGAAAAACATAACGCAAAAGACCTACCTGGGATCGAAGATAAGTATAAACAAGACTTTTTAGATGTTGGGTATGATCCGCAAGGGGCAGAACGCTCAGGATCATTCCTGCAAGTTGATCATTCTGTTCTATGCTCAAAGGCGATGCAGGAAGGTGTCGAGATCATGAGCACTACTGATGCCCTTGAAAAATATTCGTGGCTCTCAGATTACTGGTGGCATGCGGTTGCTCCTGAGAAGGATATCTATACGCAGCAGGTTGATCGCAAGCAGACACAAGGATATTTTCTGCGAACACTTCCTGGTGTTAAAACCACTTATCCGCTGCAGTCATGCCTGTTCATCGGACAGGAAGGATTATCGCAGAATGTGCACAACATCATCATTGCCGAAGAGGGGTCTGAGCTGCATATCATCACTGGCTGCTCGGTTGCCGAAAAGGTTCAATCTGCGCTGCACCTTGGTGTCTCTGAATTTTATGTCAAGAAAAATGCCAAGATCACATTCACTATGATACATAACTGGGCGCCTGAGGTTGAGGTACGTCCGAGAAGCGGCATCATTGTCGAAGAGAACGGTGTGTTTATCGGTAATTATGTTTGCCTGGATCCGGTTAAGGATCTGCAGATGTATCCGGTCACATATTGCGGCAAGAATGCAAGAGCAACGTCCCAGAGTATTATCTATGCATCAAAAGATTCAAAGATCGACATTGGCTCAAAAATGGTGCTAAGTGGCGAGAACAGCAGGGCTGAGATCATTTCACGCACGGTTGCAGCAGATCATGCTGATGTTACAGCCCGTGGTATTCTTAGCGGGTCTGCGCCAAATGTGAAGGCTCACCTTGAATGCATCGGCTTGATGCTCTCTGATACGGCACGGATATATTCTGTTCCTGAACTTGAGGCGACCGTTAAGGATGCTGAACTCTCGCACGAAGCAGCGGTCGGGCGCATATCTGAGGAAGAGATTGCATACCTTACGGCACGCGGTCTGTCAGAGGAGGAAGCTGCGGGTGCGATCGTACGCGGATTCCTGAATGTGGATATTAAAGGGTTACCGCCAGCTCTTGGTGCGCAGGTACGGCGGATGATCAGGATGAGCGCTGAGGCGCTTGAGTGAAATACACTAATACACTATACTTGCACCTATGTCCTCTGTGGCAGAATAGAAAAACAGATTACACAGACAAAAAGCGGAAATCAATTTTGTCTGGTGGGGCACTGTTCCAGAATCTAGTTGTATAGTAAAATAGTGATACATCTACAATACACATATATTTATTACAGAAGTGAGTAAATATATGAAGTTGATCGAGAGAAATGTAACAGTTTCAGACAGGATTGACAGGATTGACAGGATACGTGGCAACATTAATATCCTGTAAATCCTGTAAATCCTGTCAAAAAGCCAAACGATGACTGGTACTAGCAAGCATTTGGAACATGACAGAGGGATATATGCGGATCTGCATATTATATTCAGGTGAGTTTGGAAAAAAGGTTGTTGGAAACCTGGTAAATCTCAGTAATTTCTGTACGGCCTGCGGCGATCTGTGTGATAAGTGCCGCGCAGGCAGGATATCTTTTGCAGATATGGTGTATGAGATCCATGAACTTCCATCAGACCTGCCTGATTTTATTGAAGATCCGACAGACCTGTTTCCGAAGATGAAGCATTGTGACCTGATCATTGCTATGGGCATCCACCCAGACCTGCTGGCTGATATCCCTGCATTGGCAGAATCAATAAATGCCAGGGCAGTTATCGTTCCAGTGGAAGAGCCGGGCTGGGCACCACCAGGGCTTCAAAAACAGATACGAGAGAAACTTGAATCCATGGGTATAGAATGTGAGTTCCCCAAACCTTTCTGCTCTTTAACACTAACAGGTAAACCTGTGATTGATATGTTCGTAAAGCTTGGGTTTGGTAAACCTGAACTAAGGATACGTTTGAGTGAAGACGGCAGATTATTTACCAGGGTAGAAGTACTCAGGGATGCCCCCTGTGGCAGCACATGGTTTGTGGCAAGGAAATTAAAGTGGTCAGATACCGCAGGATATAAAGAAACGGTCTCAAATGCCCACCACTCATATCCATGCACAGCCAGCATGGATAGGGATGTGCAACTGGAAGATACCATACTGCATAAAGGAGGATATATTATCCGTGAGGCTGTAGAGAAAGGACTTCGTTAGGTCATCAGGTCATTACATCAAGAATTCCATAGTTAATGATCACGGTGTCAATGGCGGCGTAAAGATCGCAAAGGAATCTCTTGGGTTGGCACTGCGTTCTTTGCGGTGCAGTATTTCATTAATTATATATTTTAACAGCCATGCCCCCCACCGGCAGTAATCTCCAACAACCGAGGCCACCGCCCGCACACACCACTTCCAACCCATGCTCAGCGCATGTGCAGTAAAAAAGCAGGCTGGAATTATTATTTCATAATTAACCACAGATAAACACAGATGAACACAGATAACGGCAATTATGGGTTTTAATTTTGATTATATGGTGGAAATTTAAATATAATCGTATCCACTTCAAATCTAAGGGTAATTTAAAAATTATTAGACAGGATTGACAGGATTGACAGGATACGAGGCAACATTAATATCCTGTAAATCCGGTCAAAATACCATGCTTTTTGAAGTGGATACATATAATCTGATTTCGGCTGCAATATCTGTGTT
>JAUVLO010000077.1 GCA_030600695.1 Methanosarcinales archaeon
AACATATAACCAGGTTCAAGCTGGTAATCAGAGCCATAAACAAAATTGGTCTTCCCTTCCTCAAGACCCAGTGCAATAAAACACTCCTTATTAAAATCAGCGATCTCCCTTACCTCTTCCATGGTCCCCTTCTCGTTGAGATACGCATGAACATCTGCCAGCAGCACCGTCACCCTGAATCCGGCATTCTGCAGGTCTATCAACTTATTTACAGTTAGGACGTGACCCAAGTGTATCTTGCCGCTGGGTTCATAGCCCACATAGGCAGTAGGAGATTCCTTGGTTTCCAGTAGCCGTTCCAGTTCTTCCTGTGTTACGATCTCTTCAGTATTCCGTTTAATGAGTGCCAGTCTGTCCATACCTGTTCAACCACCTGGTAGATTCCTGAGAACACTATCCCAGGATTAATAAATATATCGACAGCAGACAAGTGACGCTATGGTATATCCACTATTCTCCCAGCACCTTCCTTACCCTATCAGCAAGTTCCCTGCGCCCGAAAGGTTTAGTAATATAATCGACCACTCCCACCACATGCAGCCCGATCATCTTATCAATGGGCTGGGCCTTGGCAGTCAATATGACGATCGGTATATCCTTTGTCTCATTGTCCTCCAAAAGCTTCGTGCGTACTGCCCATCCATCCATCCCGGGCATCATAATATCAAGAAGCACCATATCCGGTTTTTCGGTCTTGATCTTTTCAAGAGCTTCCGAACCACTATATGCTACTGAAATCTCATAACCTTCTGTTTCCAGGACAAGTTTTACCAGATCGACCGTATCAGGTTCATCATCCACTATCATTATCTTTTTTGTCAAGTTGATCCTCACCTATAACTTTTTAATTGATTCATATTATTTATATATTTACGAATTACTACCAGGTTGTTTTACAGGCAGCAGGACATGGAAGACACTTCCCTTGCCCTGGATACTTCGTGCCCATATAGTCCCGTTATGCCATTCAATGATCTTTTTACAAATGGCAAGGCCAAGACCCGTACCGCCAAACTTTCTTGTAGAACTGGAATCGATCTGGTGGAACCTTTCAAATATCATATCAAGTTCATCTTCCATGATTCCAATACCGGTATCGCCAACCTCAATATGTATATGATATGCATTTTCATGATAAGCCTTGACCAATATTTTCCCCCCCTCATCAGAGAATTTTACTGCATTTTCCAGCAGGTTATAGAACACCTGTACCAACCTGTCCTCATCACCATCCAATGTCAGATATGCCTCAATGTCCTTCCCGATTGTGATATTTTTATCCTTAGCAGCCTTTTCAAAATCTGTAATTACATCGTTTATTAGACTATCCAATTTTATACTTAATATCTCATGCTCGATGGATTCAAATTTTGAAAAGTCCAGAACGTTTGTTATTAGCCTGGTCAGTCTGTCAATGTTCCGCAATACCACAGCCAGGCTTTTTTCCTGCATATCTGTTATATTCCCAAGCGTACCATCCAGCATCAATTCCGTATATCCCCTGATAGCTGTAAGCGGAGTGCGGAGTTCATGGGAAATGTTGGCGACCAATTCAGATTTTATCTTATCCATCTGCTGGAGTTCCTTGTATGCATTCTCCAGGTTTTCGTATGACTCCCTTAGCTGGTTCTCAAGTGTTTTCTGTTCTGTCACATCCCTTCGTATCTCCAGGGTACCGGTGACATTATCATTCTCATCCTTTAACGGTGAGCCCGTTATCTCAAAAAAATACTCTTTGCCGTTTTTGTCCATTCTGGAATGGATCACCCGTACGACCTCACCGGTCTTTAATGATTCAATAGCCGGGCAGTCTCCACATATTTTATCTTTTCCTTCAAATACCTGGTAACAATATCTACCATTGATATTCTTACCAAAAATTTTTTGTGCCAGGTTATTGGCAAAGATAATCCTGTTATCCTTGTCCAGGGCACTGGCTACATCACTTATACTCTTGAATATTGTCTCAATTTCATTTCTTTTTAATACCAATTCACCCATCGTCTTTTGCAGGTTAACAGCCATTTCATTGAATGTATTGGCAAGTGTTGCAGTTTCATCATTTGTTTTCACTTCTATTTTCTCAAATTGTCCCCTTGCCATGGATTCTATTCCTTTGATCAATTTATTGATAGGACTGATAATGGCACCGGCATAGTATCGCGAAACAAAGATGGACAGCACAAAACCTGCGAATAAAAATAAAATATATATTATCAATATCCTATATCCTGCATCAATATACGGCTGTTCCAGTATCCCCACATACAATATTCCTATGGTATCCCCCTCAATGTTCTTGATAGGCTTGTAGGCCGTTACATACCAGGAATTGACTACAAAAGCCCTGTCCTTCCAGTATTCTCCTTTATCAAGGACAGCTTCGTTCACTTCCCGGGAAACTCTTGTTGTGATCGCTCGCTCCCCTGTATCTGTAGGGACATTGGTGGATATCCTGAAATCCTCCTGGAAAATAGTAGCAGTACCCACATCCCTCCCGCCGTAGATATCATCCTTGTACAGAGCGTTTTTAATCTCATCCACAATATAGTAATCGCGGTTTATCAGGTCGGCCCCGTACAGTACACCGATAATACTTCCATTCATGTCATAGATAGGAGATGCGATCAATATGGCCATACCTGATGTTGAATGGTTCTCAGGTCTTGGTTTCGCCTTTGGAGTGGGCGTGAACTCCATATACGCCTGGTCAGCCAGGGACCTGTTTTCCTTTAGCAATTCCTCACGTGTGATTATTTCAGTCGAGGATATTGTTACACCATTCATAGCATGCCGGATCAGGTCATTACCAGCCTGTGAATCCCCATATAATTCGGGATTTCTTGCCCTTGCTACCACAATACCGTTCGTATCAACAACAGTCAGGATATCAAGTTTACCGTAAAACCTTTCATCATAGATCTTTACAAGATCCTGGCGGAGTACCTCGTGGTCATCGTTGACCAATGGATCGATTATCCGTGAAAAACCCGCAGTGTAGGACACCATATCCTCTGCATGTTTCATGTGGTAAACATATATCTGATCGGCAACATCAAGGTCATGCACCACAGCATCCTGGATGTTGGTTTGGAAAACGTCATTGAACAGGTACACACCGACTCCGCCAGCTATGAGGAACGATGCCAATAGAATGATCAGGAATCCAAATGTAAGTTTTTTACGGATAGTGGTATTAATGTTTCCCACCCCATTGTTATTGTATTAGTGGATTATTTCTTTTAATAGCCAACCCCAGTATTTCAATGCTGCAATGAAACCGAATGTAACTCCCAGTGCTAAAAACAGATAGCTCAGATCAATGAACTGATATATCTGGAAATCTACGGTTTTGCAATTTAACAAGATATACAACTGGACTACCAATGAACTTAGAACGAACACAGAACCAAGAGTAAACAGATGATAATATTTTTTCATTTGCAAGGCCTCACCCAGCCGTTTACTGAGCTTGAAGAATAAAAGAAATAACATTAGCAGCGCACAACCTGATACTATCCGGATGATCACAGTATAAAAAAAAACATTGTGATACATCAATTAGACCCCGTCATTGTTTGGTACAGTTTAATGCTTAATATCACTGCAACCAGTAGCCCCATCATTTCAATCAATTGTATTAAAACGTAATTTGATATAAAAAAGTGTAAAAATACTGAAAGGGTAAGGAATGCAGCTATAATAAATAATTGGTAATAAGTCTTATAATTAAATTTACTCTGGTAGAAATATCCTATGGCCCCCATAATCAATATTATTATACTGATCAATATCCCAGTATACAGATGGGCTACCTGAGCAAAAAATGAATAAGTCATTGTCATAATTGTTCAACATTTCTTATTTCCTGAAAGCTTCCTCAAAGGCTTGTAAGGGGGTTTTGACAGGATTGCCTGACATCAATCCTGAATATTCGGTGAAGGGGAGTTTGACCTCGATCCCTTTATTATCAATCACAAGTTCACGTATCTCCTTATCATGATCACTTCCCCTCATTTTCAGGACAGAAATGGCTTTTTTCATCTCGCTCTCGATCTCCACATATCTCAGAAGGATAATTGAATCCATAATAATGGATGTTCCGTCCCCTGAAATTGTAGATGAACCCATCAATTCAGACACTTCATTAGTAAATATGGTTGTGATGTTCTTCGATACAAGATATGATGCCAGGATATGCACATGTTCACTAATTTTTGCATTGTCATTAAGTATGTATCTGAAATTATTGATCCCATCTATTACAACCCGTTTAGCACCGATCTCTTCCACAACGCGTTTGATGGCAAGAGCGTTCTCGTTTACGTTCAGTTTGTGGGCAGATGTGTACAATACCCTTAGTAACCCCTCATCTTCCAGTTTTTCAATATCCCACCCAAAATTGTTAGCATTGTTCTTGAGTAAATTCGGGTCCTCTTCAAAGGAAACAAATACCCCGGGTTCTCCTATTGAAGTGCCTGCCAATAAAAACTGGAGACCTGTAAGGGTCTTTCCGGTACCGCTCCCACCGCTAAGCAATATATTGGTACCCCTTATAAAACCGCCGCCTGTCATTTTATCCAATCCGTTTATTCCGGTATTGATACGCTCGAACTGCAATTCCGTCCTTTCACCCGGATGTAGGGACGGATGGATCACCAGTCCATCTTTGGTAATATTGTAAGTATGTCTGCCAGACTGGTACTCCTGCCCCCTCATTTTAAGGACTTCCATATGTCGTACCCGTTTATCCCCCGACCTCTCGTTTGACAGATATATGATACCGTCTACTATGTAACTTATTTCGTCCTTCCATATCTCTTCTTCAGACAACTCGCCTGTGACAAGTACCAGTGCGTTCCACTCTTTCATTTTGATAAAAAGATCATAATAGAATTCCCTTTTTTCACTTTCATCCATCCAGGTAGTCAGCACATTTATAGGGTCTATTACTATGCGGTCGGGTTTAATGATCTCGATATTCCTCTCGATCTCATTTATGATAGCAAGTGTACCATCCTTAATGTGAATGTGATTCAGGGGCAAATATTTGACATTCCCTTTGCCCATTAATGAGATGTTATAGAAACTGAACTTTGACATGAAATTATTGACCATTGCAATGGGTTCTGACATGGCCGTTATATACATGCATATTTCATCTTCCCTGGCAGCATTGAAAATACTTTGCATAGTACTTGTGGTCTTTCCTGTACCTGTCACTCCTGCGATCAGGATTATGGAAGGGCGGATCAATCCTTCACCTATAATCTCATCAAGACCGGAAATGCCAGAGATCACTTGTTTCATTGTTGACTCCTAAATAAATTCCTTGATCTTGGCCGCTGTTTTTTCAAGTTCAACCAAAATAAGGCCAAGACCCGCATCCGGTTTTGCTATAACGACAAGTAAGGCTTTAGGACCGGCTCCCATACAGATCAGTTTTCCGTTTTCCGATTCAACAATTATCCTGCCGGGTAATCCCTTATTAAGTTCTGAAGTAGCTGTTTCTGCAGCTCCCAGCATAGTCGCCGACATGGCCGCAAAGGTTTCGCCCATTATGCCATCAGGCAGATCAGAACTCATTAAAAGCCCATCACGGCTGGCGATGGCGCATGCTTCAATGCCACCAACATTTTTCAAATCAGTTACAATTTCCTGCAATATGTTCGTAGTGGTTGTCATTTATTAACTCTTGCGCTTTTTCCCGTATTAATCAGTATACTATTTTGTTAAGTTTTTTTTGATATTGAATGTACAACCGTTTTCTATTTAATAGTATATAATCTATAAGATTATGTACTCAAGTTACTTAGACCGAAGGAAGGATTTATGTGAATCTCAACAATTAAATTCACAATAATTTATATATTAACCTATATGCTTCTTTTTCACTACGGCCTCCACATTTATTTATTATATCTTTATATGATTTTATCTTAGATAAAAATGTTTCATCATTAAAAACTTTATATCGTGTGGCATAGATAGCGGCCTCTATCACTGCATTGAATCCCCGGTTTATTGGCCTTATTCCTATACTTTTTACATTACCTGTGATGAATTGTAATTCAGCAGTTATTGCAATGTCCCCTTCTGTAATCCCGGCTTTAAATATCGCCCATCCGTTAGAGGAAGCGAGCACTGGAAAATTGATACCGGTACCAGTTTCAATGAACTCGAACTTTTCCTTATCCAGGTCTTCAAGAGCCGATTGAACAAACACTACCGGGTCATCTACTATATTGACAGCCAGTAATCCGGTATCCTTAATATTTGTACAGGTATGTGATCCGCTATAAACCCTGACCGTGAGCCTTCCATTGCGCCTGATAAGGCCTATTGGTGCAGCATTGGGCCGGTCATCAGTGGACTTTGTAGTGACAATGACCTCATTGATACCTTCCATTATTCCGTAACTGTCCAGTTCAATGCTCAAAACTTCAATCCCCCAACCAGTGCAACAAAAAGACCCGCAATTATTATATCTGCAGTCGAACCCGGATTTACACCTTCACTAAGAAGCTGCTCATCAAACTGCTCGATATCTGGCTTTACAATCTCGAATCCAGAGCTATTGATGCGTTCAACAATAAGCCGGGCTCTCCCGGATATCTCCTCAGCCCGTTCAAGGTCGAATTTGGTCCGGATAAAAGTGTCCGGATTCCCTGCCAGTATTTCCAGGAATGTCCTGACCAATGCATCATTGATGCTCATGGACCTGTACTTTTCAAGGATGCTGTTTGCACACTTGAATGTAAGCTGATATCCTGTGGTCCATTCCCTTGCGATCATGTCATAGGAAGAGGATATTTCCATCAGCTGGTATAATGTAGTCCCTCCTGCCCTGATGTTATCAATCGATGCCGGGTCTGCCAGGTCCAGGTCGTCCACGTCATTTATTCGAACACCTGCTTTTGAAAATGCCCTGTACAGTTCAACAGAGTCATCAGCTGATGTATCTTTTACCAATTCCATTACGGATTGTTCAAGTCCGGGAAATATATCCGGGCTCCCATTTATTTGTGTTCTGAGTTTGCCTGCTGCCATCACAAGTGGTATAAGCAGGATGAATGCCCCGAAGTGTGTGTTGCCTCCGCTTTGCCATTTTGCACTTTCGACTACTGCTTCATGAATATACGTCCCAATGTCTTTATTATCAGCAGATGCTTTTTTCATTACAGGATATACACTGACGGCTGATGCAAGGAAATGTTCGAAATGGGTGTCAGGATAGTTATGGTCCCTGTCCACGTTGCCGGGTTTAGGGGTGGCACATACTTCCAGTATCATAGCAAATTGAGCATACTGTGCGATCAGGTGCGTATTGTGTGACATGGCTGTATGTTCCTGGATTGATCGTTCTTAGAGGATAATGTTAATATTTATGTTTAATTAATTGGGACCAGTATGTTTATACTTCAACTATTAATGTACTCTTTGAACCAATAACTCATCATGAGAGATCATACAGGATAAAATGACGTGTGATATTTAGTCATCATGTATCTAATTTCAGTAGCAAGATAAATAAATGCGTTTATACTTTCCTATACGTTAAAGATAAGTATATCACATCCATTTTATACAGATATGAAAGTTACAATCATCTCTCCTGACCTTTATACATATGGCTCCATGGTAATCGGTGGCGTCCTGAAGGATGCAGGATTCGATGTAGTTCTTACCAGGGAATTGAGCGCAGACACCGATATAGTACTATTAAGCCTCTATTCAACGCTACACCTGATGGATGAAAAAATAAGGGATTTTGTTTCACATAGCAACAGAACAGTCTATGTCGGTGGACCTATCAGTGCATATCCGGATATTATTCTCGGGGAACTGGATGCGGATGCTGTGATAATCGGTGAGGGCGAGGAGTCAACACTGGCATTATTGAACAATGGGATTTCCGAAGATATTCCCGGAATTGCATTCAGGAACGATGATGAGATCATCCGGACAAAACCTGAACCTGCGAAAATGGAAAGACCATTTCCACTGATACCGGATGATATTCAGAACCAGGATATCCGGGGCGCGAATGTCTATATCGAAACACACAGGGGATGCATTGGAGCATGTGGTTTCTGCCAGGTTCCGAAGTTCTTTGGAAATCGAATACGGAGCCGGGACATCGAGGATGTCGTTTTGGAGATAAAGGAATTTAAGCGATACGGCGTGAAAAGAATTGCAATTAGCGGGGGGACGAGTTCGCTATACCAATACGGAAAATCCATGAATGAATCTGCATTCATCGAACTGTTACAGGCGATAGCAGAGGTAATGGGAAACAGAAATGTCTCGATCCCGGATATGCGGGTTGATTATGTGAACGAAGATATCCTGCATGCAATACGGGATTATACAATGGGCTGGGTCTATTATGGAATCGAATCCGGAAGCGATAGCATTCTCAAAGATATGCGCAAGGGTGTGGATTCAGAAAAGAATATCGATGCAATCAAACTGGCACAGGAATGTGGTGTAAAGGTTGGAGGAAGTTTCATTGTCGGATACCCAACCGAAACTCCCGGGGATTATGAGTTAACAAAGAATTTTATAGAAGATGCATTTTTGGATGATATTTTTATCAGTATTGCAGAACCGATCCCGGAAACCAATCTTGCGAATATGGTGCTGCGAACAGATGATTCTGCAAATCCCACATTTACAGAACACAAGGGTGAATATAAGATATTAAAGCTCACAGAAAGTGAAGCACGATGTTTCGACCTACAACTTCATGGCCAGATGTGCAAATCAATGCCAGGCATCGTGACCGATCAAATGTACCAGGCATATCTGAAGGAAGCACGACAGCAGGGCAGCGATGTGCGTGCTGTCACACGTCTGCTGCAGAAGTACCGTAAAAAAGATGTTATTTAAAAAAACCCTAATATTTCAGCTTAGGAGGCTGCTGCCATATCCAGGCTTGGCCACGCGCCCGCGATGATTGTGGACTTACTCCAAACTGGTTATTATGTATTAAATATTAGGCATTAAGTATCCACTTCAAAAAGCATGGTATTTTGACCGGATTTACAGGATTTACAGGATATTAATGTTGCCTCGTATCCTGTCAATCCTGTCAATCCTGTCTAATAATTTTTAAATTACCCTTGGATTTGAAGTGGATACGGCATT
>JAUVLO010000039.1 GCA_030600695.1 Methanosarcinales archaeon
GGGAAGGGGACAGGGGCATCTACCAGGTGAAGGATGCACGACTTATGGGTAAATGAGACAGATATTTCTATATCTGTGAAAAATACTAAATACTCCCATTTGATCTATCGGTCATTTGGGAGTTTAGTAAATGGTAGGATTGGATAGTGATTTTAAAAAATAAACTGGAAATAATTATTGTAATATATTTGCCCTGAAAATAGCATTTTCATGTTCATGGGTGTCCTGCAGGGACATGAACGCTTATTATTTTTTCTTTACACCCATCCAACCAGAACCTTTGCAGGTTCTGCAAGGTGCTCCAATCATCATATAACCTTTACCTTTACAGAACTGGCATTGTACCGGAGGTTCTGTTATCATAAAAGTTTTATTCCCGTCACAGGCAATGCAGGTACTGCCCTCTACTTCTCCGGCACCACCACAATATCCACAAGGTTGTTCAACATAAGTTTTCTCAGCCATATTTACCATCTCACCAAGTCTCTATAATACTTGACATATTTATCATGGTTTATCATTACTTATATATTTATGGTATTGATTTACATCGATCAACGCATTTTCTTGAGCAAGTTCTCAGACGTTTTCCATGAATGCCTGACAATATCCGGAAGACTCCCATGTTCCTTTATCCAATTTTCCAGGAATTTCCTTGTTTTCGGATCAGACGGATATCCGCTGCCCAGCGGCAAACCAATCTTTTTTTCTAGCTCCCTCACACACTTGTCCCTCCGTACCTTAGCAAGAATGGAAGCAGCCGATACAATGGGAAAAAGGTCATCAGCCTTATGTTTTGATATGATCTCAATAGAAGTCCCGTGTTTTTTCCCTACATTCTCCCCAAACCGCTCTTCATTAACATCAGAAGCATCCAGGTAAGCTTTTTGTGGGCCAAGCTGGTCCAGTACTCTGGCATGGCAGATCACCATTACCTGGTTCATGGTCATTATCTTCCTAAACTCATCTATTTGTCTGGCACTTACCTCAAGGATGTAATAGTCATCAACAAGCTCCCTTATCTTTGATGCCAGGTAATTCCTTCGCATAGGGGAAAGTACTTTTGAATCCTTTACTCCAAGCTTTTTAAGTTCAGGGAGCCTGCTCTCCTTTATTAATACTCCTGCAACTATCATGGGACCGATAACAGGTCCTTTTCCAGCTTCATCCACACCAGCTACAAGCATATTATCTATTCCTGAAAGTAACACATTCGATAAGAGTGATTATAACACATTCGATAAAAGTGATTATATTTGAATTTTCTCTGTAAAAATATAATCAGATTTGATATATATAATAGTGTACAATTGCGAAAGCGTTTAATAATATTGAATAAAACTAGGGCTAAACCTAGGTCAAATAATAATAATATATAATCACTATAATCAACTATCCCCGCATGCATTGCGTTTTTACTACTATAATATATAAAACAAATATATACAAAACAGATACAAAAAAATAATAAATAATTTTAATAAATTAATATATTTACTTAGTATTATAGTCGGAATAATGAATTTTAGAATGTTTTAGATTTATTGGAAATATACCTGAGCAAATAAAGGAGAGCATACCCCCAATGGTTATTAAAAAAGGCAGATTTACCATAGAAGGTCTGGAAAATGTCCAGATAAACATAGGCAAGGTAACATCTTCTGATGAAGCCGAAGAGCCACAAGGTCCAACACCCGCACCCGATATACATGGACTGCGGGATTGGGACATGAGGCTGCTTAAGCGGTACGAACCCGTTTATTCGCCTATTTGTGATCTGTGCTGTTACTGCACATACGGCAAATGTGACCTGACAGGCAACAAGGAAGGTGCCTGCGGTATCAATATGGAAGCCCACCAGGCCCGTGAAGCTATGATCAGGACCTTGACAGGTGCAGCCGCCCATGCGGGCCATGGCAGACACCTATTAAACCATCTTATCAAGCGTTTTGGAGCAGACCATCCTATCGATGCGGGTCCCAGTAACATAAAAGCACCAGTCACCCAGACTGTATTGGGTGTTAAACCAGAGACCATTGGTGATTTCGTACCGGTACTGGACTATGTGGAAGAGCAGATAACACAACTACTGGCTACAGCCCACCTTGGACAGGAAGGGAGTGCCATAGACTTTGAATCCAAAGCACTGCATGCAGGTATGGTGGACCATGTTGGCATGGAAGTATCTGATATTATCCAGATATCCTGCCTGGATATGCCAAAAAGCCAGGCCGATGCTCCACTGGTCGATATGGGTATGGGTTTAATTGATTCCACCAAACCAGTGCTTTTATGTATAGGGCACAATGTGGCTGCTGTCACATATATTATGGACTATATGGATGAGCATGACCTGTTTGACAAGATAGAATTAGCTGGCCTGTGCTGCACGGCACATGATATGACCCGGATCAATACCAGGGCAAAGGTAGTGGGGTCTTTATCAAAGCAGCTTAAATACATCCGTTCAGGCATCCCTGACCTGATAATCGTGGATGAACAATGTATCAGGGCCGATATGATGCAGGAAACCAGTAAACTTCATATTCCGGTCATTGCTACCAATGATAAGGTCATGTACGGTCTGCCTGACAGGAGCAAAGATGATATTGATGACATTATCCGTGACCTCGCATCAGGTGACCAGCCTGGTGTCTTATTGTTCGACTATGATAAGGTCGGTGAACTGGCTCCGAAACTTGTCATGAAGATGGCACCGATACGCAAGGAAAAAGGTATTACTGCCCTGCCCGATGATGCCGAGTTCAAGAAACTGGCATCAAGCTGCACCCAGTGCGGTGCATGTGTGATAGGCTGCCCCCAGGGACTTGAAATTGATAAAGCAATGGAAGCCGCAGCAGAAGGCGACCTGACATTGTTCGAGGAATTGCATGATAAATGCATAGGCTGCGGACGGTGCGAATTTGAATGTCCAAAGAAAATTCCAATACTAAATGTGATAGAGAAAGCGGCCCAAAAGGTCATACGTGAGGAGAAAGGAAAGCTCAGGACCGGCCGGGGCCAGGTAGGAGACGCTGAGATCAGGGAAGAGGGTGTCAACCTTGTGATGGGGACCACACCCGGTATAGTAGCCATCATTGGCTGCCCCAACTACCCGGACGGAAGCCGCGATGTATATGAAGTTGCTGAGGAGATGCTGCAGCGGAGTTATATTGTTGTTGCATCAGGCTGCAGTGCCATGGATATTGGCATGTTCAAAAATGAAGAGGGTAAGACCCTGTATGAGCGATACGGAGGAGGTTTCCTCAAAGGTAACCTGCTAAATACCGGTTCCTGTGTTTCAAACGGCCACATAACAGCCACCGCTATCAAGGTAGCTGCCATATTTGCCGGGCGTGATATTAGCGGCAACTTTGAAGAGATCGCAGATTATGTGATGTGCAGGATAGGGGCCGTGGGCCTGGCATGGGGTGGATTTACCCAGAAGGCACTTTCCATCGGTACAGGCTGTAACCGTCTTGGTATCCCTGTAGTATTGGGTCCCCACGGACCCAAATACAGGCGGGCATATCCGGGCAAGGCTTATGATAAGGATAAGTGGAACATATTGGATTCCAGGGACGGTTCAGTGCATAATGTCGAACCTGCACCCGAACATTTGTTGATCACAGCAGAAAATAAAGCAGAGCTCATGCCCATGCTGGCTAAACTCTGCTTCAGGCCAGGTGACAACAACCTGGGACGGATGATCAAGTTGACCCATTACATCGAACTGAACGAGAAGTACCTGGGCGTGCTGCCTGATGACTGGCACATTTATGTGAGAGGCGAAGCTGACCTGCCCCTGGCAATGAGGGAGAAACTGCTTAAGATACTGGAAGAGGAACATGGATGGAAGATCGACTGGAACAAGAAAAAGATACTTGAAGGTCCGGCCAGGAAGGTCGATATATCATTCCAGCCCACAAATGTACCCAGGCTGTGCAAGGGGGCGGTCGAATAATGGCAGCTAAGGCTAAGGCTAAGGAACTGGATACCACCAGGAATGCGGTGCCCTTTGACAAGGCTAATATTCCCGGACCAAAGATGGCAAAAGCCGTTCAAGCAGAGATGGCAGGTAAGTTTATTTCAAAGGCCAAGCGTCCGCTGCTCATCGTAGGGACCGCGGCTGGTGATGATGGTGTCATTGAAATTGTCAGGACCATGGCTGAAAAAGGTATCCCGGTGGCTGCTACAGGAAGTAGCTTGAAGCGGTTGAACGAGGAAGGCATTGATGCCACCTACGTGAACCTGCACGCACTGGTCTCATACCTGAAAGATCCTGACTGGAAGGGATTTGACGGCAAGGGTGGGTATAATACAACCATATTCCTCGGGCATAATTACTACTATGCCAGCCAGTTGATGTCCACGTTAAAGAATTTTACAAAAATCAAGATAATCTCCATTGACAGGCACTATCATCCCAATGCCGGGCAATCCTTTGGTAACCTTAAAACTGAAGATTTTCTCAAGGCACTGGATGTGGTTGTAGCACAATTGTAAAGAATTGTGAATGATTATAAATAATTGCAACGAATTATAAACAATTACACAGAATTACTGGCAAGATATATTAATAAAAAAAAAGTGTGAGGATTTTATAATGGCAGATGAATTCCCGTTTGAAATATCCCCTATGTTTGAAGGGGAAAGGGTCCGTAAAGATGATATGTATGTTGAACTGGCTGGTCCGAAATCCAAAGGGTTCGAACTGGTAAATGCAGTGGAAATAGATGAGATAGAGGATGGCAAATTCACGCTTATCGGTCCCGACATCTCTGATATGGAAGAGGGTGGGCGTTATCCACTGGCTATGATATACCGCATTGCAGGAGAACTGGTGGAACCTGACCTGGAAGCCATTGTTGAAAGGCGGAACCATGATTTCCAGAATTACCTCCAGGGTGTTATGCACTTGAACCAGCGGTATGATGTATGGCTCAGGATCAATAAGGATTCCATTACGAAAGGACTTGATTCCTTTGAACATATTGCAAAGGCCACTATGATGCTGTTCAGGAATGAACTGCCATTTATAGAGAAGATCGAGGCCACATATATCACTGATATGGAAAAGGTAGAAGAGGAACTGGCAAAGGCAATGGAGAGATATGCTGCCAGGGATGAGAGGACACGCAACCTCCATGATGAAGACGTGGATACCTTTTACGGCTGCAGTTTGTGCCAGAGTTTTGCTCCCACCAGTGTATGTGTGATCTCCCCGGACCGTATTGCACTGTGTGGTGCGATCAACTGGTTCGACGGCAGGGCAGCAGCAAAGGTAGATCCCGATGGCCCCCAGTTCCCGATCGAGAAAGGCGAGCTACTGGATGAGATGGGGGGCGAGTATTCCGGCGTCAACGAGGTCGCCCAGAAACTCTCTGGCGGCGAATACAACAGGATCAAGATCCATAGTTTCTTTGAGTTTCCTCACACCTCGTGCGGATGTTTTGAGGTTGTAGGATTCTATATGCCGGAAGTTGACGGTATCGGCTGGGTTGACCGGGATTACACTGGCATGGCCCCTAACGGACTTGCGTTCAGTACGATGGCGGGCCAGACTGGCGGCGGCAAGCAGGTTATTGGCTTTTTGGGCATTGGGGTCAACTATTTCCGCTCACCTAAGTTCATCCAGGCGGATGGCGGCTGGAACAGAGTGGTCTGGATGCCAAAATTCCTCAAGGATAAGGTACTGGCTGATATCCCTACAGAGATCGTGGACAAAGTAGCTACAGAAGAGGATGCACATGACCTGGATACCTTGAAGGAATTCCTCAAAGAAAAAGATCATCCTGTGGTCAAGAACTGGGGTGCTGATGAGGAAGAGGATGAAGATGAAGGATCAACCGGAACTTCAACAGCTATGCCGGCATTTGACATGCCTGGCCCTGCCATGCTGCAGAACATCCCACCCATGACCGGCAGTGGTAGCGGTGGTATGAAAATTACCCTGAAGAATGCCAAGGTCTCCATTGACAAGGTCATACTCAGCAGTAAGAAATAACTTCCCAGAGGCAGCGCCTTGAAAGTTGTAGCAATTACCGGCAAGGGAGGCACGGGCAAGACTGCTATAGCAGCCATGCTTATCCGTTGGCTGGTGAACAGGGATGCAACCATCCTGGCCATTGACGCTGACCCTGACTCCAATCTCCCGGAAGCACTGGGCGATGTGGTTGAGGAAACCCTGGCCGACCAGCGGGAGTTCCTGCTACAGGAGCGGGATAATCTGCCGCCGGATACTGATAAGGAACGGTTGCTGGAGTCCAGGATATACAGTGTACTTGCTGAGCAGCATGGGTATGACCTGCTGGTGATGGGCAGGCCCGAAGGCAGTGGATGTTACTGCTTTACCAACAACTTGCTGCGCAACATAATGGACCGGATCATCAAGAACTATGACCTGGTGATCATTGATACGGCAGCTGGCCTGGAACACCTGAGCCGGGGTATTATCCGGGATGTGGACGAACTTGTTGTGGTAACTGACGGTTCCAGGCGGGGGCTCCAGACTGCTGAGCGGATACGGGACCTTGAATCGGAACTGGACCTGAAGGTGCAGCATATGTTTGTGATATTCAATAAGGTGACACCGCAAAACCATGAGCGGCTTAATAAATATGCACAGGAATTAGGACTGGAGGTTGCAGGCATGGTACCATTTGATGAGGATATTGCCAGATTCGACCTTGATGGAAAGGCACTGAGTGAACTGCCTGCGACATCACCTGCAGTGATTGAAATGCAAAACATTATTATGAAATTGGGGATTTAAGAGAACAGATTTACGATTATTTGAAACATGCGATGAAATAAGGTGGAATCACTATGACAAAAAAGATCAAGTTATCTGAACTGGACAGCCTGTTCGATGATATGGACGTGGAATCCCTGGAAGGTGTAACCATTGAAGGTGACATCGAACTGGAGATGGATGCCGGTGGCGGGCTTGATCCACAACTGGCATATATGCTGGGACATGAAACGGCCCAGATAGCCCGGCACTTGATAAACATATCAAAAATCCTGCGATGAACTAAGGTGGAATCACAATGGCAAAAAAGATCAAGTTATCTGAACTGGGCAGCCTGTTCAATGATATGGACGTGGAATCCCTGGAAGGTGTGACCATTGAAGGTGACATCGAACTGGAGATGGACGCCAGTGGCGGGCTTGATCCACAAATGGCATATATGCTGGGACATGAAACAGCCCAGATAGCCCGGCACTTGATAAACATATCACGATTATTAGGTTACCCTGTGGACCAGTTGTTCGGGTCAATGGCCCAGGGAGAAGTTCCAGGTGTGACCAGGCCCAGGCAATTGCTGCCATCTAAATTCGAAGTTGGCAGGATCGAAGAGTGGAAAAACCCCATACAGGAAGTAACACTGGGTGCCACATCTTCAGACGGTGGTACCAGGAAAAATACGATCACCCTGGGTGGTGAGAACGCACTGCCCTATTATTTTGACAGTCCCATGCCGCACCGCAACCACATCACTATGGATGTGTTTGATATGCCTATCGGGATGGCAAAGGCTGTGAAGCTCAATTATGAGGATGTGCTCGAAAGCCCGGCAGAATGGGCCAAAAAAGTTGTCAATGATTTTGGTGCCGACATGGTGACCATCCACCTGATAAGTACAGACCCGGGTATCAAGGATACATCTCCCAGGGAAGCTGCCGAGACCGTGGCTGATGTGTTGCAGGCTGTGGATGTACCCATCGTTATCGGCGGCAGCGGCAACCCTGAAAAGGACCCCGAAGTGCTGGAGAAGGCCGCAGAAGTGGCTGAGGGCGAGCGTGTGCTGCTGGCCAGTGCAAGCCTGAACCTTGATTATGAACGTATTGCAAAGGCTGCCACTGATTACGGGCATGTGGTGCTCTCATGGACCCAGCTTGAGATCAATGCCCAGAAGGAGTTGAACCGCAAACTGATGAAGCAGTGCGGGGTTAAGCGTGAGGATATTATCATGGACCCGACCACTGCGGCTCTGGGATATGGGCTGGATTATGCCTATACCAACATGGAGCGAATACGCATGGCAGGTCTTATGGGAGACGAGGAACTGTCATTCCCGATGAGCAGCGGTACTACCAATGCATGGGGTGCCAGGGAAGCCTGGATGGTAGGTTCCCCGCTTAAGGAAGACAGCGACTGGGGACCAAGGGAATACAGGGGTCCGATCTGGGAGATAGTGACCGGCCTGACCCTTTCACTGGCAGGCAACGACCTGTTCATGATGATGCATCCAGGTTCGGTAGCTGTGCTAAAGGAGATCACCCAGAGCCTGCACGGTTCACTTGAGAGGGATGCAGTGGATATATCCAACTGGGTCACGGCGGAGGTGTGAAAATGAAAGTCAACAGCCCGCTTGAAGTTTATAAGTTCCTGCCCCAGACCAATTGCGGTGATTGCGGTGAACCCACTTGCATGGCTTTTGCATCACATATGATAGACCGTTCATTGAAACTGGAAGACTGCCCGCCCCTGCTTGAGGACAAGTTCAGGAAAAAGTACCTGAAGCTGGCAGAACTGCTGGCACCTGAGATAAGGGAAGTGATGATAGGTACAGGTGAACACGCTGTGTCTGTGGGCGGCGATGATATACTGTACCGTCACCAGTTAACGTTCTTTAACCAGCCTGCACTTGCTGTGGATGTGTGGGATACTATGAGCGAGGATGAACTGACAGAACGGATCAAGTTCATTAATGAGTACAAGAAATTCTATGTTGGCAGATTCCTGAGACTTGACATGGTTGCTATTCGCTGTACTTCCGGCGACCCTGACAAGTTCAAACAGGCTGTCACCATTGCGGCCGGGAACACTGAACTGCCGCTTATCCTGTGCAGCCTGGACCCAAAGGTGTTAAAGGCCGGCCTGGAGGTAGTGGCTGACAGGAAGCCTCTGCTGTATGCTGCCACAAAGGATAACTGGCAGGAGGTGGCCGATCTGGTTGCGGAGTACGATGTACCGCTGGTACTGTTCTCCCCTGACGACCTTGATACTTTAAAGAGCCTGGCAGCCACGTTCCTTGAGATGGGACGTGATGACCTGGTACTTGATCCGGGCACAAATCCGCAGGGGAAGTCGCTACGGGGATCATTTGAGAATTTCCTTATGATAAGGCGTGCCGGAATCAAGGAAGGACAGCGTGATATTGCTTTCCCGCTGCTGGCAGTGCCTATGACGGCATACCTTGCCAATGACGACCCCGTTTCTGCCAGTTATTGGGAGACTGTGTTGGCATCGGTATTCTCGGTGCGTTACGGTGATATCATGATAGTACACAGCATCGAGCCCTATGCTCTGCTGCCAGAACTGCATATCAGGGATACCATCTACACTGACCCGAGGACGCCTGTGAAGGTGGACCCGAAGGTGTACGAGGTGGGTTCGCCTGATAAGGATTCTCCGGTTTTCGTTACTACCAACTTTGCCCTGACTTATTATACTGTAGAGAGCGACCTGGCCAGTAATGGTATTGACTGTTACCTGCTGGCTACCGATACAGACGGCCTTGGTGTGGAGGCGGCTGTGGCAGGCGGGCAGATGACAGGGCAGAAGGTGTCTGATGAGTTCAAGAGAGCTGGTTTTGATTTCAGCGAGATGACTGGGCACAATACGGTTATTCTTCCTGGACTGGCTGCCCGCTTGCAGGGTGACATGGAGGATGCCAGCGGACTAAAGGTGAAGATCGGACCGCCTGACAGCGGCCGGATACCTGGATGGATAGAGAAGAACTGGCCTCCTGAGTGAGATGATATGTAAATCCTGTCTGGTTTTAGATAGGGTGGATGGGTTTTCCCATCTGCATTTTATACGTTCAAAAATAGAAATGGATATTTATTTTTGAACGTATAAGAAAGTATATACTTTCCTATACGATAAAAAAGCCGAAATCTGGTTAAATTTTTTTTCAAGATTTTCTGCATTTTAATAGATAAGCAATTACGGATGCGATAACAGCCACGCCCAGAATTGCAATAAAAGCATACGTATAACCCACCATTTCATACACAAAGATGGCTATGGCAACTCCTATGGTAACAGCTACTGGAATCAAAAAAGTTAATATCTTCCATTTTTTTGATTCCAGAGGTACAATATCAGGTACAGACTTACTTATGCCAAGTTCCAAATATGACAATATCCACCCTTTCTTGCGAATAACATCAGCTGAAAGTGTGAGTAACACACCTACAATCAGCAGCACACACCCACCCCACATAAAACTTGCAAAGGGCTGCTTTTTAACTTTCACTTCGATAGTCTCAAGCTCAATCTGGTGCGGCAGTGATCCCCGGAATTCAATCTGGGTATCTGAAAGCAAACCGCGTCTTATCGCCGGGCGGGTAATATATCCAAATTGCCGGCTTTTCAAAAAAACAGGAGTTGCTTTATACTCGTTATCGTCAAATACTTCAACATCCACGATCTGGTACCAGTCCGACCCATCTTGCTCAACTCTATAATCCAAAAACCGTATACCTACACCCCCATCTTCTTTATAAACACCCTTCTCAGATAAACTATAACTAAAATGGTGTGTAGTTGCAAAGGAAGTGCTCAGGATGGCACCAAGAATAATGAAAACAAACCCCACATGAATGAAATTGATCCCATTCAGATGGATTGATGCTGTTTTGTTCTTTAGCCTCAAATCTCTCATGATTTTAAAGATGACACTACCTGTTACAAAGAAAAAAGCAGGTATATAAGAAATAACAGAAATTGAACCTAATATCTTTTCAAAAGATGAACCGGTGTGGGATGCTGCTACAGCATGGATACCATACGGTACTACTGCAGCGAGTATAATGGAGATGGTGAAATAAATAATGACAACATAGGCCAGTGTGTGGTTCTTCACTCTTCCATACAACATGCAGATACCGGTAAGATAAGACAAGACCACAATGAGGGGATATAACAATATATTATAAAATTCCATTGGAATAATTATCGCCCGGCCCATATAACCGAGAATTAAATACACTGTCGGTCCCCAGAAGGTAATAAACGCCATCATGATCAATATCAATATGGTAAAATAAAAAGTATTGGATGGTTTAAAAATATGAATACTGTCAGCTGTAGTGTATTCAGGCATACCACGCCTTAAAGCCATCATCAATGAAAAAACAATCACTATCGCCATGAAAACAACGATCATCCACCATGTGGGTGTTCCGGGAAAGCTGTGGATGGAACCAAAAACATCGCTTCTTGCTAATAAAGTCATATATAGAGATCCAAGAAATGTCCCGATACATAACAGCGGGAACAATCTCTTATATTCTCCCAAATTGAAACGAACAACGGCATGCAGGGCAGCAGTTAATAAAAGCCATGTGCTCATTGAAAGCGCTTGTATCGGGTCCCACTGCCAGAAACCGTTCCAGCCTAAAAGACGATTGGCCCAGATACCGCCTGCGATCAAACAAATGCTTAAAAATAACCATGCAAAACGGAGATAATTTTTACTATCCGGCATATTCTCTCTCTTTGTGAGATAAGCCAGCGACATGGCAGCAGGAATAATTGCAAACGCATACGCAAGAAAAGTCGTAAAAATATGCAGCGGCATTAAAATATTCATAAGTTCCGGGCTGATGCTGTTTCCTGAAGTAGGCAAAGATGCTCCACCCACCGCGAATATTGACCTGAAAGGTGTCATTGTAATTGTCAGGACAAGCAAAAAAGCACAGCCTATTAAAGCATATACACTAGTGAGCATAGCTGTCCGGTCGTATATCCCATGCAGTTGTGTATACAGCAATACTACTATGAGGGAAAGCCATGCCCATATCAAAAACGTCCCCTCCTGCCCTACCAGTATAGCAGCCAGCCGATAAAAAACCGACAGTTCAGCACTGCTGTGCTGCCAAACATAGAACAAACTGAAATCCAGAAATACAAAGGCAAATACTAGCAACAGCACAGCAAGTGTTGCCGAAAAAGCTGCGGTTCTTAATAGCTGGATGCTTGTTTTTATTCTGCCGGTAAACATATAAACAGCAGCTGAACATGCAGACAACAAACTGATATATAAGAGCATGTTCCCAATATTCATCTAAGCCGTCTCCAGATTAAAAATAACAATGTAATAAAAATTAATGCAGGTACAATATCTCTTAATAATATCTCAATAATTGCAAGTCCTACAGGCTTTTTCACTGTAAGCACACCGATATCTACATTACTCCATTTTCCAGAAGAGTCTTTTACATGTACAAAAATAGTATGCTTTCCTATGGATAGGCCTGATGTTTCTATCACTGCCCCAAGCAAGACAGATGAATCGGTTGACTCGCCGACTATGAATTCCAGAGGGATCCCGTATCCTTCCCTACCCATATCATCAATGAAATATTCAGCACCCGTTACTTTTGTAAGCGGTGGAAGTACCACTGATGCCTGCAAGAGGCTCGTTTCTCCCTGGAATACTACTTCAGGATTCAATGTGATTGCCAGACGAGGTATAAACTGAGAGGTTGCAAGAGTATGGAAACTTATAGGGTCAGCCCCACCGTGGCACAGTGTGCAATTAGGTGCCAAACCATGGGCTGTACCTGAAGGCGAGAGACCCTGGGTGCCCATATTCGTGGCATTGAAAGGAGTAGCTCCACCGTAGTATGTATGACAGTCCTTGCATTTTGTAACATTCCCGACAGTCCAGTTCGACCAGCCAGGGTCCTGTACAGTACCCATAGGATAAGGATCAAAGTGGAACCTGTTCTCTCCTGTGACATTGTGACATGAGTCACATGTTATTACAGCTTCTGATACTGTGTGTGAAATGGTTGCCATGGTTCCCCCTATGATCTTCAATGACCTGACATGTTCCTTGAGGGATTCGATGTCTTTATGACAATCACGACAGGGCTCAAGGACTTCATCAGTAACATCGCCCACAAAGTACGTCAGGTTATGGTATATATCAGCCTCCTCATTGTGGCAGAGGACACATGTAGTGGTTTGATTCGACATTTTAATTTCTGCACCTGCATAATGAACGCTGCCATATTCAGAGTGACAGTCGATGCACAGTATGCCTTCAAACGGCTGATATTCCTTGCCTTCATGTTCAGGATGACAATCCAGGCACTCAACATCATGTCGGACCGCGCCTCTGAAAGTGCCCTTGCCCAACAATGTCGGGGTATGGAATTTACTAATACCTTCAGGAGAGTGACATGCATCACAGCCAGAAATTACTTTTATACCGGATCCGTGACGCAGTACTCCTATCAGTGCTTCTGATTTGTGGGGGAATTCTCCTTCAACGCTGTGACACGGGAAGCAATAGCCCATGGTCTCGTTTCGGTATTCTCTTATTTCAAGGTTTATGTGTAATGTTTCATTAGTGACGTTATGACACACACGACAGGTGTACTGATTGCGTTTCAGGGTATCTACACTATCATCCGGCGCACCGGGATAGTGTGTGATAATAGCACTCAGGTTGAATTCATCTGCCCGTTGTTCATCAACATGGCAATCTTCACAATTCCTTGTTATGGTTATTCCTTTGTCATGGAATGTAGTAACTCCTTCACCTGCATGGCATATGGTGCAGTCATTATCTGCATTGTGTTTTGTAACCTGCGGGGCATCTCCCCATATGGGTGCATTTGTTTCATTGTTATGGCATACATCGCAACTGGATGTAATTAAAAGGTCTTCCCGGTTCGAATAATGGGATGTTGCAGCCAGTCCATTTGTTAGTGTGCTGTTGGTGATAGCATTTGAGTGGCAGTCCCAGCATGTTGAATCAGTTGAGATTTCAGAGCCCTGGTAGTGTGTATATATCGGCGTTGCATCAAATTGCGAGTATCCGTGACAGATAATACAGGTTTTTGGCGGCCGTTCGCCAAGGTAGGGCGTAGGATGCCAATTTGGCTCGCTGCCATTGCAGTGACATGCCCAACATGCTTTATTTGCCTCATCAGTGATAAAAGTGTTACAGGTTGCGTTTTGATTCAATTCAGCGTGCACACCCATTTTAAAAGTATCCACATCAATTTTAATTGGGGCTACTCCATTTCCTGCATGGCAGCTGATGCAGTCCGAACTGTATTCGCCAGGTGAAAGGGTATACACATGGAAGGTATCTGGTTCCTCTCCAACTGTTATAATGCCATCCAGCGGCAGGTCCCTTAATAATTTCTTTGTCTGCAGTATCCATAGGTCGCCGTCCAGGACTTTCTGCTCACCTGCAATGAGCCACACATCCTTCAATATAATAGCCTGGGTTGTTATACCAACAAAAACGCAATCAAGTTTTGCGCTGAATACATTAATATCCCGGTCGAGTACCCGATCTTCATATATGAAATTACTTCCCTCTTTTATTATTGTATCTTCTACCAGCGTTCCGTTTTTATATAGTTGCAGCCGCGCAGCATTGCTTTGCAGGTTTACATCTGCAGCATAAAGGCCGTAACCTTCTCCAAGATCCCAGTATTCTCCCATCTTAAGCAGTTTTTTATCATTCTCTTCAAATTTGATATGTATACGTCCAAGAGTGACATTTTCATCATCCTTTTTCAATATACGGTAATCCCTGCCGTCCGGTACATTTGCACGATATTCACGATCATGGCAGGCATAGCACGCTATGTTATCTGTTTCTATGTGGATGCGTGATGCAAGCACATCTCCTGATAGCTCAACAACATATGCATATGGATTTCTTCCTTTGAATATTTTGTTTATTGTGAAATTAACGATGCTGGTGTTCTCGTCTTCTATCCCGCTGATCTCGAAATTAAGCTCATCACCCAGGGACAGGATATCAAGCTCAAGCAGCTCACCATCTTTTTCAAAGATGAACATGGCAGCATTACTTGTGGTTTCTAATAACGT
>JAUVLO010000035.1 GCA_030600695.1 Methanosarcinales archaeon
CCCCAAGCTCCTCAGAAAAAGGATATTCCAGCTTCAATTGTTTATAGGCCCATTTAAATTTTTCCTCGATAACTTCCGGGGTATAATCATCTGAGCGGCACTTTTCCAGCAGTTCGTATGCCCGTCTGCGCCTGTTGCCAAAGTTTTTATTGACCTCATCCTTATCCATCTTTATCTCTTTCTTAGCGAAAAAATAAAAAGTCTTCATTACAGCTTTCGCTTCGCCTATCCAATTTGTTATCCCATCTATTCATGATTCAGGGGTGTCGAAAAGTTTGGTGTTGCGATAAAAATCTGGTTTTTGCAGGCATACAAAAACAGTGCAGTCGGCATTATGGCAAACCGTCACACTCCTTAGAACCGCTCCAACCCCAACAGATTTGACAGCCACTGATTCAGCAAAAGGCTTAAAGGACGCGGTTTTAAAATTTGATGATAATTAATAAAAAAAGTTGTTGGGCAGTGATATGTTTAACATATTTACCCTTCCAGTTTAAAATATAATATTAATTTATTATATAATATCTAATATCTCTGTGGCTTATGATTTTGGTAGCATTCCCTGCAGTACACCGGTCTATCAGGATCGGGTACGAAAGGCACTTCAGTTTCCTTACCACAGTCTGCACAAGTTGCTTTATGCATCTCTCGTGGACCCTTGTCAAAGCCGCTACTTCCTCCGCGGAATCCGCCGCCACCTCTTCTATCATCTCTCATATTTTTATCTCCTTTATTCTTTTTGTAAGTCTAAGCAAGGCCACGGATATGTGCAATTTCAATTTATTCAATTGATTCCTCACTATTATTCTCAATTAACCTTAAATAAGCCCAAATAGATGAGAAATCCCACTCTATAAGTAATCAAATAAGCTAACTGTTATTGTAGCAGTATCATTTATTTATACTTAAACTCTTGCTCATCGGCAGTATCTAAATTCTAATTCCTGCAAGCGGTTGATAATCGCAAGGTATGCTGCGCCTGTCTGGTTGATCTTAGTCACTATACCCCAGACCTAAATGCCGAGGCCTGTAAATAACACTCCACATCACGATTTTTTATCCTGTCCGCCAATATTTTACTCTGCCTGATCATCCCCAAGCTCCTCAGAAAAAGGATATTCCAGCTTCAATTGTTTATAGGCCCATCTGAATTTTTCCTCGATAACTTCCGGGGTATAATCATCTGAGCGGCACTTTTCCAGCAGTTCGTATGCCCGTCTGCGCCTGTTGCCAAAGTTTTTATTGACCTCATCCTTATCCATCTTTATCTCTTTCCACCTTGCCACAATATCGGGCACGAGCTGGTCCAAGATCACTCTCAGCCGTTTACAGGGGTAATCAATATCGTATATATCATCCTTCATAATTGCACCAATCAATAAGAGTAACCGGATTTGTTAAATATTTTTTGATAATATATAAACCGTAGGATCATGTACACCTGTCACGTCAATCTATAATTGCCAGATGGAGTCGAGCCAACTTTATCTGGCTGAAACGTTTCATAGAACGATCCTGGGATGTGTGTATCCAAATTGTCCATCACCAGTTATTTTTCGGCAACAACTTAGGCCTTAACAACCTTATTTTCCAAAGTACCCACGCCCTCTATCTCGATCTCCACAGTATCCCCTGGATAAAGCTGGCCCACACCCGCAGGCGTGCCGGTAGCTATGACATCACCCTTTTCAAGCGTCATGATATAGGAAATAAACTCAACCAGTGCAGGGATATCAAAGATCATATTATTTATACTGGAATCCTGCCTTAACTGGCCATTGACCCTGGAGCGGATATAGGCATTGGATATATCCACACTTCCGGCCTTAACCACAAACGGGCCAAACGGTGCAAAAGTATCAAAGCCCTTCGCCCTGGTCCACTGGCCATCTTCCTGCTGGATATCGCGAGCCGTTACATCATTAAAACAGGAATATCCCAGTATCACATCACCTGCGCGCATGGCAGATACGTTCCTGCACCGCTTACGGATCACAACTGCCAGTTCTGCCTCAAAATCCACATGCCGGGACCCGGGAGGATATATGATATCACCACCATGCCCGATAACAGCAGAAGGAGGTTTCAGGAAGATCATAGGATAACCGGGCAGTTCCATATCAAGTTCCCGGGCATGCTCTATGTAATTCAATCCCACACATACGATCTTGCTCGGGTTCACAGGAGGAAGTATCTCCAGTTCATCCAGGGTATAAGTATCACAATACAGCCCCCGTTCCACGACAACTCTTTCACCTTTTACAGTGCCGCAGAAAACCTCATCATCAAACCTGAATCTGCCAATCATATTATTAGACTACCTATTCCACTACCATGAAAGAACCAAATATTTAAAACATTATCTTTTTTCCTGCGGCATCCCTGTGGTACTTCCCAAATTCACTTTTTATGAGCAGATCACCACTTAACACAGGCCCGTCCCTGCATACCCTCAGACCCGATGGATCGATAGTACATGCGCCGCATACTCCTATGCCGCACTTGAAATACCTGTGAAGACTTAATTGTGCCATTGCCTCAAGCCCTGCTGCCTGGAGAATATCCAGCACGCTTTTCATCATCAACTCCGGACCGCAGACATAGAACTGGTCAAACCCGGCCAGGTTGAACTGGTCCATTGCTCCTGTTATAAACCCGTGGTGACCTTTGCTCCCATCATCAGTAGCTATACTGACCGCCCCGCATTTTGAGAAATGTTCCTCGAAAAGCAGTTCATCCGCTGTCCTGGCTCCTATCAGGGTCGTAACATCCAGGCCCCTTGAATGGGCTTGCTGCGCCAGTGGCAGCAGGGGTGCACCACCCACGCCACCTGCAATGATCATTATCTTATTGCCTTTCCCATCCCCATCCTTTTCTCCTTTCCCTACTTCTTCTCCTTTTCTTACCTCTCCCCCTTTTCCTACCTCATCTCCTTTTTCTACCCCTTCTCTTTCCCCACCCCATTTCACTTCAAATCCGTTCCCAAACGGCCCCCTGATGCCTATACTATCGCCCACATCCAGCCGTGACAGTGCTTCAGTAGCCTCGCCCACCCTCTGCACAGTGATGCTGCCCGGGTGTGACAGGGCCATCGGGATTTCATCCAGGCCCCGGACCCATACCATTACGAACTGGCCGGGTGCAGCATCCAGTTCAATATCGGTCCTGAGGGTGGTTATGGTAGGGGTCTCCCTAATGATCCCTGTTATTACCGCATTTATAGGTCTCACTGTTCCACCTTCCTATGAGCAAGTCCGGTTATATCGTCCAAAGAATGATCATTGGCCTTCAGATAAGCGGACAATCCACTGTTGATCTCACTGAAAATATTGACATTATCATAAACAGCAGAACCCACCTGTACCGCCGAGGCCCCGGCCATCATCATCTCCACAGCATCCTGCCAGCTTCCGATACCGCCCACACCTATGACCGGAATATCCAGTGCTTTGTACAGATCGTATACGCATTTAACAGCCACCGGACGTACTGCAGGCCCGGAAAGGCCCCCGTACAGGTTGCCAAGGATCGGATACCCACTGTGGATATCTATAGCCATGCCCCGCACCGTGTTGATAGCGACAACAGCATCGGCTCCACCCCTGCTGGCAGCCTCACCGATCTCCACAATATCTGTTACATTTGGGGTGAGCTTGACCCATACCGGTGCATCAGTGGCCTGTTTAGCAGCCCTGGTGATCACTTCCACCAGTACCGGGTCAGTACCAACTACAGTTCCGTAACCACTGGCATGCGGGCAGCTCACATTTAATTCGTAGGCACTGGCACCTTCCAGTCCGAGGATTATTTCTGCAAACTCATCCGGATGTGCCCCGAAAACGCTGGCAATCACAGGAACCCCGCCTTCGCGGGCAATAGAAAGTTCTTCCCTGAAATCCCTGTAAGACGGATTAGGCAGGCCCATTGCATTCAGGAACCCACAATCCAGTTTGAGCATGGTAGGGTTCGGGTGGCCTTCCTTTGGCTCGGAACCTATGGACTTTGTGACCACGGCACCCGCACCTTCCCCGGCCATACGCTTCAGTGAGGCTCCTGTAGTGCCGAGAATGCCTGCCGCCAGTATGGTCGGGTTTTCCAGTTCAAGCCCGGTAAGTTGTATCGAAAGATCGGTTGAGGACATACTATCCATAGACCTCGTCAACCGTATATCCGTTATGCACAACCTTTGAGATCTTTCCCACCAGGGCGGCCGGGTCATCTGCCTGGAATACGTTCCTTCCTATTGCCACACCCCGGCCGCCTGACTGTATGGAATCATATACCATCTGCAAAAGGTCACGCTCGGTCTCCATCCTGGGCCCTCCGGCTACAACAATTGGTACAGGGCAGCCGTCCACCACTTCCCGAAACGATTCCGGGTCACCGGTATAATTTGTCTTGACAATATCTGCGCCAAGTTCGGCACCTACCCGGGCCACATGCTTGACGTACTCTACATCATGTTCGGAATTAACCTTTGGTCCCCTTGGATACATCATTGCCAGTAGGGGCATACCCCATTCATCGCATTTGCTGGCGATCATGCCTAGTCCCTCCAACATCTCTGCCTCATCCTCGGCACCTATGTTAATATGTACCGATACTGCATCTGCCCCTACCTTTATTGCCTCTTCCACTGAGGTGACCAGTACCTTATGGTTGGGGTCAGGGCCCAGTGAAGTGGACGCTGACAGGTGTATGATCAGCCCCACATCCCTGCCGTAACCGCGGTGGCCGTACTTGGGTAAGCCCATGTGTCCCAGTACAGCATTGGCACCGCCTTCTGCCACTTTGTTCACCATTTTCGACAGGTCGATCAATCCTTTAATAGGACCTGCACCAACACCGTGGTCCATGGGGATAATTATTGTCCTGAGAGTTTCCCGGTCAAAAATCCGTTCCATCCGTACCAATTTCCCAATGTTCCGAGACCTTATGACATTCGTTTGCATGTGTTCCACCTTGAAATATCCAAGGTTCTGATTGTACTTATTTATTTAGATTCTAGTATTTATTTCACGTTTCTAAAATTAATCACTTTTAATAATTTAAAAAAAGTACTTATCCTAACAGATGATAATAACATATTAGGTAGAAAAACAATGATGAAAAATAATATTCTATTAAGAGACATTATGACAAGGGGAGTAACTTCGGTTCCCGTGGATATCACCCTTAGAGAAGTTGCAAAAATAATGGTTGCGCAGAATGTTTCTGGCGTAGCAGTTACAGACCATAACGGGGAAATTATGGGATTTATCACAGAAATGGACATGTTGCATGCAGTTGTTGATAAATCACTGCTGGATCAGACGGCCGAAGCAATAATGACGACTTCGTTAAAATCGATCAACCCTTCCACTGATGTGGAAACTGCTGCCAGGGTCATGTTGGATATACATGTTCACAGACTGATCATACTATCCGAATCAGGTATGGGGGCATCAGACCGTCCTGTGGGTATTCTCAGTGCCAGTGATATCATCAGGCAACTGACGCTGTAAGGAGTTATTTTCGTACAGGTGGGAGCCTGCAAAGTTTCGAGCTTAGCTGTGCGTGTATCCTGATGATATCATATTTAGTCAACAGTCCGGACAGCCTTTTGGGGTTGTCCCTGTCCACAACAGGCAGGCGGCCGATATTGTTATCCAGCAATTTCCTCAAGGCTTCTTCAAGATTCTCATCTTCGTATGTCACGATCAGCGAGCGGGTCATGATATCACCGGCAGTTACACTGTCCCTTTCATCAGTGGGGACTTTTTCAGCATCCTCAAAGGTCACCATACCGACAAGCTCCAGGTTATCCAGCACAGGATACCCCAGATGACCGTATTTATGGACGAGGTTCAACACTGTCTGAATCTTTGTGGCAGGGTCGATTGTGATGATATCGCCACTCATGGCTTCCTTTGCTGTTACAAGTTCCAGCACGTCTATTGTCATCTCGCGGCGGTGGGCAGGGGAGTCCATCCTGGTGGCAACTTGTTTTTCATATATGGACCATTTGCCTGACAGGACATATGCCAGGGTGGAGGCAAGCATCAGGGGCGGCAGCAGGTTGTAGTTGCCTGAAAGTTCTGATACCATTATTATTGCGGCGATGGGCGTTTTTGCCACACCTGCAAGCAGGGCCGCCGTTCCAACCAGCACAAAGGTAGCTGGCTGTATTACTATAGTGGGGAACAAAGTATGGAAGGTCAGTCCCACCACACCGCCCAGCATTGCTCCTATCACCAGTGATGGGCCGAACACACCACCGCTGCCCCCACTGCTGATAGTGAAGGATGTGGCAATGATCTTGGCGAATACCAGTAGCAGCATGAGCCCTACTACAAGCTGCTGGTCTATGGCCTGCTGGATGAGCCCGTACCCCACTCCCAGGCTTTCGGGTACGAAAAATGCAAGGATGCCAAGTAAAAGGCCGCCGATGGCAGGCCTGAAATGCCGGGGTATGGTCAACCTGTTGAAGATGTTCCTCATGCCGTAGAAGATATGTACATAAAAGATACCAACGGCTGCACATGCGATACCAAGCAGTGCATAGAAAACAAGTTCGTATGGATGGGTGAACTGGTAATTGGGCATGACGAACAGGGAACCCCAGCCGAACACTGAGCAGAATATGGAATAGGCGATGGTGGACGAGATAAAGGCGGGCACGATGCCCTCAGATTCCGAACCCTGCCTGTACAGTACTTCGATTGCGAATATTGCGCCGCCAAGGGGGGCCTTGAATATGCTGCCAATACCGGCGGCCATGCCGCATATTACGAGAATGCGGCGGTCCCGGTCAGTGAGGTGGAGCCTGGTGGCAAGTATGGAACCGAAACCTGCACTGATCTGGGCTATGGGTCCTTCCCTGCCTGCGCTTCCCCCTGAGCCCATGGTTATCATGGATGTCAGTGCTTTGATAAAGGGGACCCTGGTCCTGATCATACCCTGCTTCCGGTGGTAGGAATCGATAACCGAATCGGTACCGTGCCCTTCGGCCTCGGGGGCAAAGCGGTACACCAGGTAGCCTGCCAGCAGTCCGCCGAGCATGGGGAGCAGTATTAATAATAAACGGTTGGGCTGGCCTGTAACAACGGGCAGGAGGTCAACATCACCTCTTGGGGTAACAGGGAAATATCCGCCGATGCCGCCTAATAGGTAATAGGTGGCATAATACAGGCCCGAATAGAATATTATGGCAACAATCCCGCCTACAATACCTACAAGGATGCTGAGGGCTGTCCATCTCTGGACTTCTTTCAGGTCGAGTTCACGTATTATTTCATGTATCTTGCTGCTGAGGTCCATTCTAATTACACCAACCTGGGAGTACACACGGAAGATGAATTGATGTGATGGATAATGAATTCAGTGTGAAGTTCCTCTTGTATTTTCTTAATAAATTCCCTAAAACTGCTTTCTGATAACTCTCCATCAGAACTTATATCGACCGTCATTACAAAAATATTCCATTGAATATTCATATCATCTGAAAATTTATAACAATGTCTAGTCTCTGTTTCCTCTTTAGGATAAATCAACATACCATTACACTCATACGCAAGGCTGTATGATACAATTTGATAAATATCGGGAGATTTTGCTTTAGCAGTTTCATTATAATAGTTCATTTTCTTGTATTTTGTATCAATGGTTAATTCAGTCTTATTATTTTTAGAAATCAATATATCCGGTTTTATAATTACTCTTGGAGCATTATTCACCGGTTTTATCAAATTGTTAATTCCAATCCCTTGCCCTTTAACTTCATATTCTGGCAAGACATCTTTTATCAATTTAAGGATTAAATTTTGGAATACACTATTCATATCGATTAAATATCCATAGGCTTCAATCTCTTTGGAATGAATATCCCCTATGTAAATTTCGCGAATTATTTGTTTTGACAAAATGATAATCTTCTCATAATAGTCATTGAGTCTTGAAAATGTAATTTTTTCAATATCTTCGACTTTAAGAAAACTTCTTTGAGTAACTTCATTTTCAAGAATCCATTTTAAATCAACTAATTCCTGTTTTAGTAGATCATTTGAAACAAGCTCGGTTAATAGAGTTAAGCCATAAAGAATGGTCTGGTTTTCGAGATTGTCATACGTAAGTTCATCATAATTACAATAAAACCTGTGTTTATTTATGTAATTGTGTTTTATCTGCTTGTCAATGAGTAATTTACCTTTGAGAAAATTCTGATTTTCTTCTTCCGGGATATATTTTTTAAATAGCCCCTGTTGAATAATCTTTTCAAGTTCAGATTTGAATATTATTGCAAACATGTCAAGAAAAAAACTTCCTTGGGGGAACTTTGATCTATCAAATGTTGGTATATCTGTATCATACAGGTAGCAGAGGATGTAGTAAAGAGCAGTGTTGCTTATTTTTGGAACAATTTGTATCCTAAATCCAGATGGAAGACTAATTATACCAACATAACTTGTTGATTTTAATAAATAGGCACCATTTTTCAGTTGGGCTACGACTTTACCTTCCTTCTGGTAACCAACAACATTTATTTTGTTGTTAAAAGTCTCAACAATGCTTAAAATGTCATTTTCTTCGATGAAGAACTGCTTTTGGGAATATTCCTGAAGATAGTCTCCATTGGATTTTATTAACTTTCCAACCAGTTCAATGAAGCCAAAATAATCATTTGCTTTGATAGTGAAGTCGTTTTCATTAAATTCGAGGATTTTACAAGGTAGATTGTATTTTTCATTATATTCTTTCTTTTTTTTGTCAACTTCATTTCTTATTTTAATGATATTATCATTATTTTTTTCAATTCCAATAGCAGTAAGTGGTATTCTCTCTCCTCGATGTAGAAAGATTGGTTTGGTTGTTTGTTCTACAGAAATGTTATTCATTGTAACCCGACTATTTGGCTAAGAACTTCTTTTATATTGCCTTCAGAGAGATTTTTTATGGAATTGTTTTTATATATCATTCCAAATGCGTTATTTCCTAAAATTTTTTCGATTTTATCATAATTTCCATTGTAATATTCTTCTAAAAGGGGAAATATTTCATATTTCCAAAGTGTTACACACTCATCATTTGACATTTCTTGACCATTTTTCATCACAAAGGAGTGGCCAATTAATTTGTCCTTTCCATGAGTGAGCTTTGTTGTGTTGTTATCATTTCCAAGTATTTGCTCATTAAGAGCTTGTATCGCCTGGATTGTTAATCTAATGCACTCATCTTTGCATTCAGTAGGTGTATTCCACCATGTTTTCCAATATCCTTCCAACATATCACCGGGACCAAACTCTACAAATGCAAATCTGCGCCTTAATGCAACATCCATCAAGGCTAAGCTTCGATCAGCGGTGTTCATAGTTCCAATAATATAGAGATTTGGAGGAACGCTAAATTTTTCCTTTGAATATGGCAAAGTTAAAACAATCTGATTATCACTACCAAGTCTCTTGTCAGGCTCAAGCAGAGTTATAAGTTCACCAAATATTTTCGGGATATTACCACGGTTTATTTCATCAATTATGAGCACAAAAGGTATCTTGTTATAATCGTTTTCTTCAAGTTTTGTTTTTTTGTTCATAAAGTCAAGAACATATTTTTTCCTTTCATTGTAATCTAACATCTCAATATTGATTTCTTCATTTTGATTACTATGTATATCGTTCAAATAACGTGTAATCGCAAAATAATAACTTGATAATGATATAACGTCCCTACTTATTTTTTCAATCTTCCTGATGTCGGTTGGAGATGTTAAATCATCTCTTGAAATAAATATTTTCTTTAAATCATTTTTACTGATATTGAATTGATTATTTCCATTTAATGGCTGTATTGAGATTCTCAAATCATTAATATCAATTATCTCGAATTTTTTACCTCTTATTGTCGTCAAATTAATTGGCTCAACACTTTCAAATAATATCTCTTTAAAATATTCATAAATCCCTTCAAAATCTAAAGTTTCAGACGATATGCTATTTTTAATTAACTCAAAAGAAGCATTGATACACATTGTTTTAAAAATCCCATCCTCTACATCATATTCAACCTTTCCATCTTTTGTCTTAGCTCTCATCCCCTCTATGAACTCTTCATAAGACAGTGAAGGATGAAAAGTCACAAAATTAATCCTTCCCTCATTCATGTATTTACTAAATTTTATATTTACTTCATCAATCAATTTTCACTCCTCCAAGATGGTTTTTTCAATAAAGTTTACTGCATATTCTCTAGCTTTGTATGTTTTACCAGTACCCGGAGGACCATAAAGGATAATCTGGGATTTTTGGTAAAGCAAATTCAAAAGATGTAATTCCCGTGAATTTATCGGATTAACAAAATAATTGCTAACATCTGATTCTTTGGGTAATAATGGTAAAATTCGTTTGATGAAGAAATCTGTCTCTACATTAAACAAAGTTTGATTGTATCCCAGAATGCTTATAATATTTTTATCATAAACTTTTATTTTTGAAATTGTTGTGTCCCATATAATTTTACGAGTATGTGCTAACCAAGGGTCATCTACATATTCATTAAAAACCCAGTCACTTTTTTCTACAATTCCAACACCATAAATAGTGCTGGGGCCAGCATAGGCAATAACAATATCACCTTTTTTAATATTAAAAATAAAATCTACAAATTGATTTGCAGCCTTTCCGTTATACTCTTCTTTGATGTATTCCATCACTTTTTCTTCTGATAATTCATGGAGATCTTTTTTGTACTCCCATCCAATACCAATAATGCCTTTGGTTAGACAATCATTCCATCCTAATCCTCCAGAACCGGGAGAAATTTTCCATATTTTGTGTTCAGACATTATGACGTTTCCTCAATAAAATTGACAGATATCTCTCTTGCTTTGTATGTCTTACCGGTCCCAGGAGGTCCATAAAATATTATTTGAGATTTTTGGTCAAGCAAATTCAAAACCGCTATATTTCTAGAGGGTACAATTACAATTGGTTCTTTTTTAAGCGATATCTTGATACTTCCATCTAGATTTATTGTAATTTCTACCACATCACCAATTTTTGTAGAATGATTTTTATGCCACTCCGTTAAACCATCAATACGAGCTACTTCAGAGTGCATCTTTGTAATATATTTTCTTCCTTCATCATCATATACGATAATTTTCTCACCTGCATCAGGAAAGTCTTCTCTTTTAAAACCTGCCAAAGATATTAATCCAAACCTTACATCTGTTTTAGTTAAATTTCGTTCAAACGTCTGCATATTGTTTCATCTTCTATAAAATTACTACTTATTATCCACTAGACATGCATAAGTCTTATTCATGCCATTTAATTCATGGTTTATATTTTTTCTTATTGATTGAATATAACATTCTCAACACGGAAAACGTTTTATCATTTTCCGAAATAATTCCCATATATATAATTTATTCAACAGTTCATATATATGGATTTCATGGTGCACCGTCTGTGTATATCGAATTGTTGCCGCCGCCAACAGTTAAAATATATAATTTGTGTGATTTTAAAGCCGCAGAGAGCATAGAGTACACACAGCATTTCCCCCTCTCTGCGTGCCTCTGCGCCCTCTGCGGTTCATATTTATTAGATTAGTTGCCCCATTCCTTCACTGACCTGCATCTGATTGTATGAATATATAAAATTCAAGTCATACTCAGCAGCAAACTTATACGAACTCACAACGAACTCGCCTTGAAGAGTTCGTACCAGTTCGTACGAGTTGGTTGCTTTTTTAAAAGAATTAAGATTGACTGAAGGTAAAAATACCGGTTTTAGAAAAATAAGGGCTGCGATGAAATACAATGGCTCGCCAAAACCAGTTTTTATTACTGATGAAGAGCGGGTGCAGTTTATCACGCGATTATTGATACATCCGGATTTTGAAAATGAGCCACTAAATGAGCCACTAAATGAGCCACTAAAAAGTGATCTAATTTTTGATTTCATTAAATTGAATCCGAACTGCAAGAGAAAGGATATAGAAAAAAATACGACAATCCCTCTTGGTACATTAAAACGATATTTGCAAGAATTAATAGGGGATGGCAAAATCAAAAAGGAAGGCTCTGATAAAACAGGTGGATATGTAATTTTAGGTAAATAGCATGGATTATTTACCGAATAATATAAAAGATGGATATGAGTATGTTGTTACTATTGTAAGAATAAATGTCTCGGATGAAAAGGATCGAAGAGATCAAAAAGGGGAAACATATTCACATAGCAGTTACTTCAAAAGTGCTCAGTGTAGAATAGTATTGAAGTGGGAATGCGGGTAAGGTTCATTGTCTATCTGACAGAGGCCATTGCGGTTGAAACCACCGACTCGGTTACAGGTGAAGTCGAGTTGCGGCCTAAGTCACGGCCCGAGTTGCGGCCTGAGTCACAGCTTGCGGCTAAAGTACTTCTTCTTTTGATGAAAAATGATGCCGGAAAGGCCGAACTTGCGTCTGGATTAGGTCACAGGACCGTATCAGGAGAGCTTAAAAAACAAATCAAAAACCTTCTGGAACTCGATTATATCGAAATGACAATCCCCGAGAAACCCCGCAGCAGCAAGCAGAAATACCGACTCACCGATAAAGGACGTGGTGCGCTGAACACCGGAGTGGCAACCCAAATAACGGACAAGTAGTTAAGCAACTTTTACCTCCGGTGTATTGCTGTAAGACAGGGTATAGCAGACAAATGGCAGAAACGTGGAATTGTTGCCGCCGCCAACTGTTGAAATATATAATTTATGTGATTTTACAGCCGCAGAGAGCATAGAGTACACACAGCATTTTACCCAATACTCTGCGTACCTCTGCGCCCTCTGCGGTTCATGTTTATTAGATTACTGCCCCCCACTCCATCACAGACCCGCATCTGATTGTATGAACATAAAATTCAAGTCATACTCAGCAGCGAACTTATACGAACTCACAACGAACTCGCCTTGAAGAGTTCGTACCAGTTCGTACGAGTTGGTTGCGATTTTAAACAAAACCCACCGCCATAGCTGTTAAAATACCCGTTTCATTGAATACTGCACCGCAAAGGACGCGAAGGACGCAAAGTCAATGCAGCAATACAGGCACTTCCACGATTTAATTTAGGCTAGAGATTTGCTCTATTGTCTATCAGAATATTAACAAAACCACAATTTTATATAATATATTTGTTAAAATGGTTGCTATGGAACTTGAAATGCGTTTGGAGTTGCTAAAATAAAAAGTTCAGGAAGAATTGGCTGGTAAACCATTAGTAGCATATAACCGCAGGAGATAAAAGAATGAATGAAGAGAGGGTACACAGAGTTTTGGCCCATTATGAAAAACAAACTGAAGAGGAAGCCTTAGCCGAGGATGAGGCAGCCTATGAGGACAGAACCCAGACTACAATAGATATCCCTGTTGAATTAGTTCCTGCTGTCCGGGAACTTATCGCAAAGCATCAGATGTCACAGCATGCGAAGACAACGGCAGATAACAGCGGATAAAGGATACCAGGAAGTTTGCGCCACATCCAAAAGGACCGCTTCAAGGGATCTGTTATATCTTGTTTCATCGGGAATTTTTGAGCAAATCGGCACCACTGGGACGGGGACAGCTTACATCCTAAAGGGGCCACAATGGGGCCAAAGGCGCCAAGGAAGCAAGACATTAACTGGAAACGCTCAACACATCGTGAACACTTTCATTTGAGAAATGAAGGAGCCTATAAATGCATATCAGTATATCGAGATTTGAGGAGAAAATTATACTTTATATACCACAAGAAAATGCTCACTTCGTTCGCATTTTCTAAGCCCACAGGAAAGTATATACTTTCCCATACATACATTAAACGCGGTGCAATGCATGACAGAATTTGAACGGCAGCTTGTAAGATCATTCAATACCTATTTCAAAGAAAACGGGATAAAAGGAATAGCATTCCGGCTCAAGCAGCACAGGTTCACCCACCAGTACCTGGATGTGATAGTTGACTCACTGCATCCTGACTACTACCTTGGTATCGAATGCAAGAGCATCTCCACGGACAAGGGAGCAAAGGCACTATATTTTACCCAGCATTTCACCACTGACAAACAAGGGTCACACCAGGCGGACAGGATGTCAGATTATCTCAGGCTATCGGGGAGGAAGGGATTCTTAGCAGTGGAACTGCGGCAGGGTGTAGGCAAGGGACGGGTTGCTTTTGCCATTCCCTGGAAGGTGGTGGCAGACAGGTTTGAATCTGGCGCGAGTGGGTTCAAGGTAGAAGAGATCAGGGAATTTCCTGAAATAGAGCGTACCGGGTCCCTTTACTTAATTGAGACCCGTAAGTGGGTCGAGGAGTAATTTCACAACTGCCCCATCATCTTATGCACCTGCGGAACTGCCCGTACGTCCTCCAGATATTCCCCTGCCGCATCCATCAGTTCCAGCAGCCGTTTTGACGCAGGCGGCTCAAACCCCGGGCAGGAAGTCACAGGCTGCAGTACCAGGGGCAGGGTCCCGTCAATATCAGACAGGCCCCGGGCAATTATATCCAGGTCATTGTCAGAAGTCCTGTCAGTCACCACACACTTGGCAAATGTGACTGCACCCGCATCATAGAAAATACACACCGTCTCCAGTTCGGCCTTTAACAATGACAGGTAATCCTCAGTTGCTTTGTGCTCGGGCAGCTTGACATCACATGCCGCCACATCCACCACATGCTGTACCTTTCTCGCCTCACCAGGCAGGCAGCCGTTAGTCTCCAGGTACAGTGGATGATCCAGACACCCGGATAATTCAATGATACAGCCGATCTGTGTCAAAGGCTCGCCGCCGGTCAGGGAAAGGTGCCTGGTGGCAGGTGACCATAACTCCTCAATAATTTCAACAAGGGTGTCCATATCAACAGGATTCGGGATATCCATAAACTCGCCAGTGCCCGGGATGTGTTCCACCTTACATATCAGCGCAGCCGGAAGTCTGGAATGGGGAGTATCGCAGTAGCCGCAGTTCAGGGGACAGCCCATGAACCTGACAAAAACCTGGCGTACACCGGTAAAGATGCCCTCGCCCTGTATCGAATTGAATATTTCATCAATATGTACAGGGCCGGTCATTATTTTTAAAAATAAAAAAAAGTGCGGATCTATAATCCGCTGATACCGTATGATTCCATGATGACCTCTGCATTCAGGTGGCCTGAGTGATAGGTCTTACCTGTATCAAGGTCATTCACCAGGACTTCCGCAGGAGCGAAGATGTTGGCATCGATCTTGTAGAAATCATAGCCTGCATCCTTGAATGTCTTGAAGAAGGGTTTACCGTAATCGGATGACGTAGAAGATGGTACCTGCTTAAACAGCTCCTCATCAAATCCGCGTGTGGTCAGTACAATAGAGCCGTAATAGATGACACTGTCATTGGTGCACCCCATAGCCTTCAGGTCATCCCCGACCACAGGTGCAATTGGTGCAGTACCGGTCCCGCATACGATCTGGGTGGTATCGAACCCGAGTTCGTTCAGCTTGAAGATACCAGTCTCCACAACCCTGCCGGAAACCTGGACCGAGCCAACGATACTGGCAGTTGGTGCCACCAGTGCCACAGTGTTCTCCACTGGCACATTACATTCATCTGCAATGAACTGCATGACTTTTTCATCTGGAAGTGCATTGGACTCCAGGGCAATGACCGTAGAATCATATTCATCTTCATACTGTATTTTCTCATATGTGTGCTTTGGCTTGAGTGAAAGTGCCCGTGCCGGGCCTGAACCCATGGCAAAATACTTGTCAACACTGACCTGCCATCCAGCTTTCTGCGCACCAAGGCAGGATATCGAAGGATGATCGGTGGTTATATCAATGAAGGCCAGTGGGACATCGCCCACTTTATGCACGGTAATACTTGAACTGTTCAAACCTCCCATACAGATATCTGTAAACATCAATCCCGCATCGTAACTGCCGCTTACGTTCACGCCGCAGTCGATGACACTTGCTCCGTTCTTCAGTTCAACGGTCTTAATCTTGAGCTCTTCAGCCTCATCCATCATATATTCTGCAATTTCAAGTCCTTTTTCATTAACACTTAACATCC
>JAUVLO010000130.1 GCA_030600695.1 Methanosarcinales archaeon
ACCTCTCTTGCGACATTATCAATATCTATTCCACCAAGTTCCTCTCTCAAGCGTTTTTCAATATCATCCCTGTCAAGTTTCTTAATTAGTATTTTATCGTCATCAATTTCGGTGATCAGAAGCGGTATTTCCTTACTTAGATGCAGCTTTTTTCGAATAAATTCAGGAATGACAAGCCTTCCCGATCTATCAATATTTACTATTTCCATGAATGCCACCAATGGTAATTATGGAATTTGTGGTATAAATAATAATGTATCACCGCAAAATCACTCCCGCATCTGCTTCATGTACTTTAACCACCGTCTGTCCACTAAAACCAGATAACATAAGTATTATTGATCGCAGGAGAACAGGAAAGACCGTATTGGTAAAGCAGATCATTGATCACCTGTCTTGACATTGGCAGGGTGTCGAAAATCTGGTGATAACCCATTTAAAAGCCCAGTTCTTATGCAGTATTAGAAATGGCCTACCCGACTCCCCATAAACCACACCCCGAACACCACCAAAAACCCACCGCACCCCATCAGCACCCGCTGATAAGTCCCCTCAGACATTAACCCCCTCCCCTTGCTTATAGTAGTAGACACAAAAGTGTACCACCCCAGGTCAGCCATAAAGTGGCCCACCAGGAATATCACCGCAGCAAACAAGCTGATCTCAAGCCCCATAAGAACCAGCCCCGCCCCTGCCGTCAGCCACCACAGCCAGAAATACGGATGCGATACCGACGTGATCACACCGGCAGCAAAAGGGCTCTTAAACACACTACTGCCCCCGGAAAGGGTAGCATGTTTCCCTTCCTTGATAGTTAAGATGCCGAACACCACCAGTACCGCACCCCCGATAACAGATATCCAGAGAATGGCACCCTGGGTCGCCAGGGTTGAAAACCCGGCCACAATAAAGATAAATAACAGAACCTCGACCAGGGCATGGCCGGATACAACCAGTGGACCACTTGTCCAGCCCTTCTTCAGGGAAGTCTCAATAGTAGCAAAAAGCATAGGTCCGGGTACAAGTGCACCGGTCAGTCCGACACTGAAACCAATGCCCAGCATTGTTAGTATTTCCAACATTACCCGAGATCCGGTAAAAAAAGCCTATTTCTCTGATGTGAATACCATGATCTCGTGGTTGATATGATCAAGGGTCTTCACAAGCCTTTTATAAAGCGGTGAATCATCTTCACAAAGTGACAGATTAACCTCTATCGCTTCCTTATTACCATAGAGGCGCTGTAGGACCATTTCCTTCTCTATCTGTGCCTCTATAATTGAATCCTTGATAAGTATTTTACTCACGATACCAACATCCAGAATTGGATAGGACAGGACAGGCACAAAAATATACCCATCCTTACGATATCCTTACAGTATTATCTCAATATCCAGTTGTTCTGCCAGTTCCTTATACCTATTCCGGATAGTCACTTCCGTGACACCGGCCACCTCTGCCACTTCCCGCTGGGTCCTGCGCTCTCCGCACAGGATACTGGATATATAGATGGCTGCCGCAGCCACACCCGTAGGTCCACGCCCGGAGGTGAGTTCCTTCTCAGCCGCCTGCCTCAGTATCTCCACGCCTTTGGACTGCACTTCACCGTGCAGGTTCAGGCCAGAGCAGAACCTTGGGATATAGTCAATGGGTGACGTGGGCATGAGTTTCAGGCCCAGTTCCCTGGAAATGAACCGGTATGTACGGCCAATCTCCTTGCGGCTGACCCTGGACACCTCAGCGATCTCGTCCAGCGTCCTTGGTACATTACACTGCCTGCAGGCCGCATACAATGCGGAAGCTGCCACACCCTCAATACTCCGGCCCCTGATCAGGTTCATGTCAACAGCCTTGCGGTAGACCACAGCCGCAGTTTCCCGCACATTCCGGGACAGGCCCAGCGCACTGGCCATCCTGTCCAGTTCTGATAATGCAAAGGCTAAATTCCTCTCAGTAGCATTGCTGACCCTGATACGGCGCTGCCATTTTCGCAGCCTGTATAGCTGGGCCCTGCTCTTGGATGATATGGATTTACCGTATGAATCGCGGTTTCGCCAGTCGATCATGGTTGACAAGCCCTTGTCGTGAATGGTATAGGTCATGGGTGCGCCTACCCTGCTTCTCTTCATACGCTGGTCGTGGTCGAATGCTCTCCATTCGGGCCCCTGGTCAATGAATTCTGAATCGACAACAAGACCGCAATCGTTGCACACAAGTTCCGCCCGCTCATAATCCTGTACCAGACTGCGGCTGCCGCACTCAGGACATTCCACAGTAGGCTTCTCAAATGCTCCGACCTTTTCTTTTTCCTTTCTGAGCTTAATACTCTCACGTATTTTACTTCTCTCAGACCTCTCAATCTCTCTTTCCTTTTCTAATTCAGTCATTATTTCCAAATCCCTCTGCTTCGATTACTTATAATTAATATTAATATTAATATAATATTATCATTCATATGAAAAACTGCAATCGCTTTGCAATTATTTTACATATACGTGCTTGCCTTTGAAACTCCTTAGATTTTCTCCGGCCACATTCTTTAAAACCCTTACCGAAAAATACGGTTGATCCACAGGCCCGAACACATCATTGACCTTTCCGATCTTCGTATTTCTCCTGTCAAAAACCAGGTTATTTATCCTGAATAACTTCTTGTTAACAGCCTTATTTGTTTTATCCCCTCTGACGATCAAGTTTTTATGACTTGAAGTATGTAAAACAGTTCCTAATATTTTCAATAATGCACCTCAATAAAAGTAATATAAATACACCAGTAATATTATATAAAGATATCGCAAGTACTATATTATCTGGTATTTATCAGATTTAAAGGTTTTGAGAATAATACATCGTGTGCATGTTTTTCACTTAACCCCGCACCCATGGCGATATTAAGCGCTTCTTCATCAGTGATCAGGTCCCCTGGTGAATGGGAATCGGTACAAATTATCATATCTGCCCCAACCTCTTCAGCCATTCTTACCACATGACCGTTTGTCCGGTTGTGCCCGCAGCGCGCGGTGATCTCAAGGCATACCCCAACGTCTGCTGCCAGCATTGCATCCTCCTTAGAGATCAAACCCGGGTGCGCCAGTATATCGACCCCTGCCTCGATGGCTGCCCTGTTCGTCCCTGGCAGCACAGGCTCAGCAAGTGTTTCCCCGTGTAGTACGACTATCTCAGCCCCCAGTTCACGTGCAAGATCAACCAGTGCCGATATCTTCTGTGGGGGCACATGGGTTATCTCAACCCCTGCAAGTACCCGGATATCCCATACCTCTTCAAGGTACTTGGCCTTCCTGATCCCGTCAAGTACATACTCGATATTAGTAAAATCCACATGGTCCGTAATAGCAATGGCAGTATAACCGTGGACCACGGCCCTGCGAACAAGTTCGCTTGGAAGCAGTTCACCGTCACTGAATATTGAATGGGTATGAAGGTCTATCATTGTCATTTCTATTTATATCATGATTCATTTTATACTTATCGTAAAAGCATTAGAAAAACTTTTGAATCAGTAGAATCACTTATAAGTTATGACTGGCCCGCTGGACAGAAAACGTTTCACCCTGATTGTGGGTATCGTGGTTATAGCAGTTGCTCTTTTGATCATCTATCTTTCATGGGTATTCGTAAATGTGGTCATACTGAGTATATTCGGCGCATTTGTACTGCGGCCCCTGGATAAAAAGCTTAGGGAAATTACCAGGATCAAGAACCGGCGAATTACAGCGATCCTGACCATCACCATCGTTGCATTGATTTTTTCAGGCGTGTTCCTGAACATCATATTCATCCTGGGCTCGGAACTGGCAAAATTCCAGCCTGATGTCCTGCAAACCGACGTGAATATGCTGATCGATTATGGCATGGAACTGATCGGCAAGTACATCCCGGATACCATACAGGAAGACATGAAATCCAATCTTTCCAGTTCGGCATCCTCCGCTATACTATTTATAGTCAGCAATGTCCAGAGTGTTGTATTGAATTTTATATCCAATATTGCGATCTTTGCCATGCAACTGGCTGTGGTGGTATTTTTACTTTATTACCTGCTCATTGATGGCGAGAATATAGTTGAGACCTTTGTTGATATCCTGCCTTCCAACAGGGTAGAGATCGTCAGGGAATTCCTGCGGCACCTGGGCAGTATATACAACAGCCTTTTCAATGTTTACCTGATCGTTTGCGTGCTGACCGGTATAATCGGCGGCATCGGCCTGATGCTTATCGGTGTACCATATCCTATAATGTGGGGTGCTGTCATTGCAGTCCTGGCCCTGCTGCCTATCGTGGGACCGGGCACTTTCTATGTACCGGCAGC
>JAUVLO010000108.1 GCA_030600695.1 Methanosarcinales archaeon
CAACTTCCCCCAAACAGCCTGAAATAGCTGGCAAGCAAGTTGCTGCGTTTGATCCACCAGAAACGCCAGCATCATCAACATGGCAAAAACAACTGACAGGTTCTTATTTCCATGTCCAAAATTGTGTTCAAATTGGTATCCCTGGTTTTTGAGCGTATTGAAAGTTTCATTCTCGATTTTCCAGCGTGCTCTGCCACCGCGCATGATCTTGAAAACATTTTCTTTTGTCACGTACATATCTGTGACCCAACTGAAATGCATCGTTTTTTTGGGGGTAATTTGCCAGTATTCGACAAAATTCACCAATGTTTCTTGATTAGATGCATTCAAGGGGACCTGATTGATAAACCGGAACTTATTGACAACATCATCATTTTCATATTGAATTTCTGTCGTTAAACCGTCTTTCGTAGCAGAATCGACATAATCAAACAAAAAAGCATGATCGCCTTTTTTTGCTCCTAAAATATAGTGCATTTGATGTTTTTTCAATTCGTGAATATGCGGGGCATTTGAGCTTAATCCGTCCTCTGTTACAATAAGGTGCAAATGCGGATGTGTTTTCCTTAATTTCTCCAAAAAACGTTTGCTAGCATTGCGTTCGCTGTCATTTTTCGATTCTCCGTCCTGTTTGATGATCGGCTCTGGTGCTAACGGTATTACTTCCTTGATATCAGGGTGAACGATTGCTGCACCTAACATTTGATGCTGATAGGTGATTTCACCTGTTCTTGAGTTTGTTTTCGTACAACAAGAGTCACAATGAATCTTATTCGAAGAAAAATAACCTGTACCATCGATAGAAATCAGATAGCTGCGGTTCATAAAGACCATTGGTTCCAAAACTTTCCCGCGTTGGAGCTTGCGGAAAATATGATTAAATGAAGGCTCTATATCAGCAGGGTCAACCTCATCTAAGATCGTGCGCATCTGAGTGTCGCAAGGTACGTTATTTATCTTGTAGATCGGCTTTAAGTTCGTATCTTCAGATATTCTCTCTTCAAAAGCGAGCAAAGAAGGATCTTTGAGCGAAAACATGGCAAAACCCGACATAAGTGCATCGGCTAGAGATATTTTGGTGTTATTTGACCGGTGGTCTTTTATTTTCTCAAAACCTGAATGAACAAGGCTGAATAATGCATCAGCGTTCAGATTTTTTCTAAGTTTTATTTTTTGACTCATACATAATTCCATCCCTAAAATTCAAAGATTGCTAATAATTACTTGGAATTATTAGTTTTATCACTCAATATTATATGCAATGTTTACGAAACTATAAAATAGTAATCCTTAGTAACCCTTTAGCTGCATGCGTTTACAATCTTGGCGGGAATTGCTGAAAAAAGGCCAGCATAAATGTGTATGCCTTTTCAACAGGTCATGGGATGAGGAAATAAAGGATTTCACCATTCGATTTGTGCATCCGGACTTTGTCCTGTATCTCTATGACCTGGAAGAAGGGCTGATTTTTAATACGGAAAATGAAATGGCACGACATTATGCCTACTGGTTCAATACAGAACATGACAAACAGAAACTGGACGAGATGATCGAAGGTTTCCTGGACAGTCATGAGCATTTCACTGTGCAGGAACTTGGAGATGCGCTCGGGTTGAATTACAAAGGGACTGAAAAATTAATCAAGATACTGCTTAGGAAAGGTACTATCCTGGATGTGACCTTTGGCGAGAAAAATCCAAAATATATTAAGGCAAAACCAAAAGAGATGGAAAATAACAATATATAGAGTGTGTTGAGAATGCTGATACAAAATCCCAAATTAATTTCAATTGTACAACGAAGCAATCTGTTAAGCCATTGTGACATTAACGGCAATGGTACTGGTGATGTTGTTATTGAAGACAGTCTTGTGACACGCTGTGATATAGGTTAAGGTGTCGTTAAAAGTTATTTTTGGGACAGCCTGCTATGATTCGTATTGGAAGGAGATATGAAAAATATATCCAATATCATAGTGAAACCTTGCATAGAATTATGGTTAACAAGAAAATATATAGGCGATGCACTGTATCTACAACTGTCTTAGTAGGAGATATTAACAAATATGGCAGAATCAGATGCTCACAAACGTTATGAATTCAAACGCCGGCTTGAAGAACTGCGGTCAAAAAAGGGCAGGGGCACGGAACTAATATCCCTGTACATTCCACACGATAAGCAGATATCTGACGTAGTAGCCCAGCTCAGGGACGAACACGGCCAAGCGGCCAACATCAAGTCAAAGATCACCAGGACCAATGTACAAAGTGCACTGGAAAGCCTGATGTCCAGATTGAGGTATATCCCCAAAGCACCCCCTAGCGGCATCGTACTTTTTAACGGTGCAGTGGATGTGGGAAGTAACAAGACCAATCTGCAGAGTTTTACAGTAGAACCGCCCGAACCCCTGATCTCATATAAATACCATTGCGATTCTGCTTTTTACCTTGAGACGCTTGAGGATATGCTGACAGACAAAATGACCTATGGCCTGCTCGTGCTGGACCGCAGGGAAGCCACTGTCGGTCTGCTCAAGGGCAAGCGTATAGAGGCCATGGACCACATGACCTCAAACGTGCCGGGTAAGCAGCGTAAGGGTGGCCAGAGTGCTCATCGTTTCCAGCAATTGCGGCTGATCGCCATCCATGATTTCTATAAACGGATAGGGGATAATGCCAGCAAGGTATTCCTCGCTGTTGACCATAAGCACCTGGAGGCTATACTCATAGGTGGTCCTTCACCCACTAAAGAAGAATTCGAGGACGGGGAATACTTTCACCATGAACTGCAAAAAAAGGTACTGGGCCTGTTCGACACTTCATATACGGACGAAAGCGGGCTGTCCGAATTGGTAGATAATGCTTCAGATGCCCTGATGAACCTGGATGTCATCAAGGAAAAGAATTACATTGAGCGCTTTTTGAAGGAACTGGTAGGGGACAGCGGACTGGCAGCGTATGGTGAAGAAGAGGTCAGGAACAACCTCCAGATGGGGTCTGTGGAAGTGCTGCTGATGTCTGAGGACCTGCGAAGGGAGAGACTGAACACTAAGTGTACCCAGTGTGGTGATGTAGATGCTGTGACCGTGACCCGTAGGCCGGGCGAGGATAAGCCAGAACTGGCTCCCTGTAAGAAGTGTAAAGGTACAGTCAAAGTCACTGATTCCACTGACGTGATAGATGAACTCTCCACGCTGGCGGACCAGATGAGTACGCAGATCGAATTTATTTCCACTGATTTTGAAGAGGGCGCCCAGTTGATGAACGCCTTTGGGGGAATGGCAGCTATTTTAAGGTACAAGACCAGTGTATAACTTTTAGATTAAGAAAAATGAATGAACGAAAATACAAGAAGATATATGAAAAACTGAAATGTTTTGAAGATATCAACAAAATATCAAAGGCATATTCGGTTAACACAGGAGCCATCTCCAATATACTTCACCAGAAGACTGTAAGGAATGTGAGGAAATACCACAGCCGTATAGTTAATAAAGCTCCCGCCCTGGTCAGGTCATGGAAACGGGGAGACACTATACTGGAACTTGCCAGTAAGAATAATTTTCCGCCTGCCCTCCTGGCATCTATAATGCTTAAGGAAATGGGTTATAAGAGCAAAACTGTGATAAAAAACCCTGATGTGCTTGAGGATAAACGGCTAAGATACGAACTGATAAAGGCAATTGATGTGGATTTCTGTTACTCCCCCCGGGCCCATTCAATGCAGAGTGGTCAGGGCAGGATGGGTGAGGACCTGATCCATGAATGGCTTGAGCACTGTGACCTGGAATTTATTACAGAATCTGATATGAGCAAGGAACCCAACACCAAGACCCCTGATTTCCTGCTTTCTGAGCCTTATAAGGTTGACGGGATCGATGTAAGGTGGATTGAAAGTAAGGCTGTGTTCGCTGATGAGAAGGAGCATAAAAGGTACCAGCTAAATCAGTTCAGTTTCTATGAGGACCTGTACGGGCCAGGAATGGTGGTTTACTGGTATGGTTTTCTTGATACCCTTGTCCCGAACAATTATATGATAACGGATTATACGTTCTTTGAAGTTATGGGTTATGATGTGGACAGGTTAATTAATCGCACATTAACGTGGTAGATCCTTCCATTACCTGAAAGTCCCGCGCCCTGATATGCCGCCTACAACCTCATCCAGTTCAAAGTCCAGGCTTTCCGGGACACCTGCCCTGAAAATATACACATTAAATCCTGATCTCCTGGCTTCGGCAATGGCATTTTGCTGCTGCTTGTCCAGGTCGGACTGCAGGGTTTTTACAATGCACATGGACCTCTGGTCATTGATCTTAAGCAGGAAATCGAACATATCAGGGCAGGTCTGCAGCAGGCTGGCCAGAATGGTCAGTTGATCCCACCTGTTGGACAGGTGGAAGCTTTTTTCTGCCGAATTCTCAACATACCAGTCACGGCTCATATACGGATACTTGGAATACTGTTCGTTTATGACTTCTACCGCACCTGTGATCTTACTGCCTGATAACCTGAGGTCAGTAAATTTCCAGCCCTGTTCGGTAAAATACCTCTGTGCCAGTATATGCCCGATCTGTTCAATATCCTCTGCCAGGAGATCCATGCTATGTTCCGGACCCTTTTACAATTGATTCAATTAAAGCGATCTCCCGTTTCCCGCCCACATATATGGGTGTGCGGTCCGAGACCGCGGTGGGTTTTACATCCAGCAGGTTACCCCTTCCAGTGGATATGGCACCTCCTGCTTCGCTCACCATTTTACCCATAGGCGTCCCTTCGAACAGCAGCCTGAGTTTTCCCGAATCCTTGCCTGCAAATGCAGGGTAGGTGAATAAACCCCCTTTGTGCAGTATCAGGTGTACATCTGCTACAAATGACCCTGAGAACCTCAGTTTGTAACCTTCGGATTCAAGCTGCTCTATGAACTGCTTATGGTAGGGCAGGTAGTCCTTGCGCAATGCACCGGGAGCGTATATCTTGCCCTCGGGGATTGTCAGGTTCTCCTGCATCAATGTAAAGCGCCCGTCATTACCCATGACAAACTCATGCACGCCAGTGCCTGTTGTATAGGTCAGTGTAGTAAGCGGCCCGTACAGGATGTACAGGGCACCCACCATGGTATTGCCCGGCTCCAGCACATGGCCCGGATAAAGGCCCACGATCGTGCCAACTGCCAGGTTCACGTCTATGAGGGATGAACCGTCCAGGGGGTCAATGGTCACACCGAACTGGTTGATCGCACCTTCAACCTCAATGATGTCTGGCTGTTCTTCTGTAGCTATCCACCTGACAAGTCTTGATTCCCTGAGGGCATCTATCAATACCTCATCAGCCCATTTATCAAGTGCCATTTGGGTCTCACCGTAGACGTTCTTTGTATCGGCTGCCCCTCTTGCGCTTAAAAAGCCTTCTTTGATGACTCCGGCCTGTTCACTGAACAGCATGATCAGCTGCGCTAGTTTCTCATCTGTTCCCTTTTCCTTTAGAAAATCATTAAGTTCCATATTTCTATAGCCTCCCTGCTCCATTGTCCGTTTTACTTTTAATAAAACTAATGAGGATATTGGGTATAATTGATTATAGGCATTTCGGTAAATAAAGATCATCAGTTTAAAGTGTAAAGCAGGTATCATCGGTTAAAAGTGTAAAGCCATGTGTCATTGGTTAGGAGTAATATTGTAATGGAACACGGATTGCACGGATGACACGGATGCGCACGGATAAAAAATAAATCCGTCAAATCCGTGTCATCCGTGTTCGATTTAAATTAAATTGGAGAATCGTATGAAATCATTGGTCTTTTGGAAAATAATA
>JAUVLO010000078.1 GCA_030600695.1 Methanosarcinales archaeon
GTGGTGGCAGACCCCAACCAGACCATCTACGCATTCAGGGGTGCCTACACAAATAACATACAGGAGTTTATACAGAACTTTGATGTCGGCTCTGACGACGTTGTCTCCCTTGATGTGAGTTTCCGCTCCACTAATAAGATACTGCGGGTATCCCATGACCTGATACGGCATAACTACAGCCCGGACCAGATGGACCTGCTTATCCAGCTTCATAACTACGATGAAATTGAGGGGGGAGATGTACACATCGTTGAGACCGCTGACGAGAATGAAGAAGCCAGGTACATTGTGGAACAGATAGAGACATGCCTGGAACACGGGGAGGACCTCTCAGATATTGCCGTACTGTACCGGACACATGCGCAGGGGCGCAGGATAAGGCAGGCACTGGAGAGGCGGGGACATGCCGTACGTGTGAAGGATGATACTGATTTTTTAAAGCGTCCAGAGACCAAGACCGCTCTGGCCTACCTGTACGTGCTGGATAACCTGGTCAAGCCCAAGGCAAGGGGTACGGAAAGCTGGTGGAGGCTGTTCCACTACAACCATGCACTTGATACAGGGGATTCCATAATTATCGGAGAGTACCTTAAAAAGCACTGGGGGGTGTCTTTCCAGGATGCCATCTACAACCATTTCAGTGAACTGGGCTTATCACCATCAGGACAGCGCTCAGTGACGCAGATGAAACGCCGGATAGATGGGTTGAAAGATAAACTTGTACTGGACGTTTCTGATATTTTAATAGAAATACTGGATGCATCGGGCTTAAGCCGCCAGTTCACCAACGACGATACCAGGGAGAACAGGGAAGCTATGCTGAACCTGAGGAACCTGCATGAAATGGCCCTGAAATTCGAAACCCCGCACGGCAGGGAACTGGGCGAGTTTATTGCATACCTTGAGATACTGGATGAGATGGGCAAGAACCCGCCGGCTGCAAGGATACTGGAAGAAGATGCAGTGAATCTCATGACCATCCATTCATCTAAGGGTCTGGAGTTCAATACCGTGTTCGTGACAAATATGGCAAAGGACCGCTTCCCACTGTTCAGAGGCGGTGTTGAACCATTGATACCCATTGAACTTATAGACCTGTACCGTGACCTGCTTAAGCAGGATTTCAGTTCCAGGTCCAAACGGTTGAGTGCCATACGTAAACTGAAACGGGAGATCAAACTTGAAGAAGAGCGAAGGCTGTGCTATGTAGCCATGACCAGGGCAAGGGAACACCTGTATCTTACACTTGGTACCCAGTACGGCCAACGGGAGCGCCATCCATCGGAATTCCTTGTAGACATGGGATATGACAACTGGAGGGCGATGGATACGGATGAAGTGGATGTACCTGATATCACATACCTGCACGACAGCGAGGTCAGTCCAGGGGAGGTTATCAGGGACAGTGAGCTTGAGCGCATCAAAACCCATAGGAAAAGGCTGGTCATTGAGTCCCTTGACTCGGGTTCATTTGAGGAGAGCATGGGGCACCTGCTGGCATACCATGCATTGAGGGATGGTAACGGTGAGGATTATCTTGGTATTATTAATAGTAACTGGGGCGAACTGGACCCTGCCGGATATGCAAAGGAGATACTGGACAGGGACGGGAGTAATGAAGGTATCACCCCTCCGTCTGACATTATATTCAGTGTTTCGGCAGTGAACACTTATTCGGAATGTCCCAAAAAGTATGAGTTACAGCATATACTGGGCATGCCTACCCGTGATATGGAGAAGAGCGACGGGGCCATGAATATCGGAAGTTTCGTGCACAAGGTCCTGGAGAAAGCTGTAAGCCAGAAGGTATCGACTAGAAAACAACTTGATGAGATCACCCTCACCCTGGCAAAGGAAGATAAATGGAAATGGGTGGACACGGCAAAAGCAAAACCTTTGCTGGATGTGTTCTGGCATCGCAATAAAGAAAGTATTTCAAATAACATGATGGTGGAAAAGAGATTCACTGTGCCGCTGGGGGACCACCAGTTCAAGGGTTTCATTGACAGGATCGACCTGATACCAGGGTCAGATAATGAAGTGGAGATAATTGATTATAAGACAGGGAACGAACCCGGACCTGTTGAAAGGTCACGACAATTACTTTTATACGCACACGGGTTCGAACATATGTATCCTGGATACAAAGTGAAGAAGCTGACACTGGAGTTGCTGGCAAAGGAAAAACCCAGGGTGTATGAACTGGACGGTGAGGAATACACTGCCTCCAGGGTGAAACCGCTGGATAATGATGCCCTGTTAGATATGGTAGATGCCGCAGATAATATACTTCATGATTACCGGTATGGGTTTGACAGGATTGATGATGACTCGGTATGTAAACGCTGCGGGTACAACCTGTACTGCGGATAAGCTTTGCGGAACCTGTGCAAGGTTGCACAAGGTTTTTTAAGTAGCAATGCATCTAAGGGCTGTATCTTCAGTAGACGTACGTTTAGCTGGCGTCCACACTGAAGAGATAACCGCGCCCAAAACATGTTGGGCGGCGCCGGGCAAATGTTCCGGGGCTATAGGAAATATGTTCCTATCGGAGGAAACTAATAGATGGCAAAGAAAAAAGATAGTAGCAAACAGGATGAAATTAAACATCTGGTGCGTATCGCCAATACTGACCTTGAAGGTAAAAAGAGCGTACAAAATTCCATTACCGGTATCAAGGGTATTAACAGGCGCATAGCACGTATTATTTCTGATAGATCTAATGTTGACCCGACCGCGACGATTGGGTATCTGGATGAGGAAAAGATAGATTCATTGAAAAAGACTATTGAAGAAATTGAATCAATTTTACCCACATGGATGCTCAACAGGCGAAAAGACTTACTGACCGGGGATGACAAGCATATTCTCGCAACAGATATTCTACTTACTAAAAGGGAAGACCTGAACACCCTGAAAAAGACCCGGTCGTATAGGGGTGTCAGGCACGAGCGCGGTCATAAGGTGAGAGGCCAGAGAACAAGATCCACAGGCAGGAGAGGACTTACTGTGGGTGTCAAGAGGAAGCCTAAATAGGCGGTGAGATTTTATGGGATACCCAGGTAAGAATACAAAATCATATGACACACCCAGACACCCCTGGCAAGCTGCCAGGATGGCTGAAGAGGTTGGGCATATAAAGACGTACGGACTCAGGAACAAACGTGAAGTCTGGAAAGCACAGACCTTGCTCAGGAATTATCGACGGTCTGCTATGGAAATGCTGGCAGATGTCACTGAAGGCGAGTTGACCGGGCATGTCAAGCAGAAATCAGACGATATCCTGACCAAACTCAAGCGGTACGGTATACTGTCCCCGGAAGGCGGCCTTGATGATATCCTGGCACTGAATACCAGGAATTTCCTGGACCGCAGGCTCCAGACACAGGTTTACAGGCAGGGATTTGCTAATACACTGAGACAGGCACGTCAGTTTATCACACACGGCCACATAGCGATTGAGGCTAAGAAGATCACAGTGCCTGGCTATATGGTAACAAAGGAAGAGGAACTGAAGATCGAATACTACCTGAACTCTCCGCTCAAGAGCGAGTCACATGTTCAGCGGCCGGCCCAGATCGTCCAGAAAGAGATCGCCCAGATCGAGGAAGTACTGGAAGATAGAAGACGTGGTCGCGGTCGCCGCGGTGGCGGCGGTGCTGGTGGTCGCGGTCGTAGTGGCGGTGCAGGCGGTCGTAGTGGTCCTGCCGGCAAGGGCAGTGGAACTCGCAGTACTGGTGGTTCTGCCAGCAAAAGCAGTGGAACTCGCAGTACAGGTAGTCCTGCCAGCAAAAGCAGTGGAACTCGCAGTACAGGTAGTCCTGCCAGCAAAAGCAGTGGAACTCGCAGTACAGGTAGTCCTGCCAGCAAAAGCAGTGGAACTCGCAGTACTGGTGGTTCTGCCAGCAAAAGCAGTGGAAGCCCCAGTACAGATAGTCCTGCCGACAAAGGCACGAAAACACCCAGTGAAAAATAGTATTAATAGGAGTAGGATATCATGGCAGAAGGAAAATGGGGTATTGCCCATATACAGGCATCATTCAATAATACCATAATCACAATAACCGACCTGACAGGAGCAGAGACCATTGCTAAGATCAGCGGAGGAATGGTAGTCAAGGCGGCCCGCGACGAGAGTTCTCCATATACTGCAATGCAGATGGCTAACCAGCTGTCTGATAAGCTCAGGGATAAGGGTATTATGGGTATTCATGTAAAGGTCCGTGCACCTGGCGGTAACAAACAGAGGAGTCCGGGTCCCGGAGCCCAGGCAGCCATACGGGCATTTGCCAGGGCTGGCATAAGGATAGGCAGGATCGAGGATGTTACACCCATACCACATGACGGCACCCAAGCCAAAGGCGGACGCCGTGGACGAAGAGTTTAAGTGAGGCACACAATGGACATAGATATCATTGAATTATCTGACACAAAAGCGAGGTTCGTGCTTAATGATGTTGAACCTGCTATTGCTAATGGACTGCGCAGGATCATACTGGCCGAGGTCCCCACAATGGCGGTAGATTATGTTAACATCTATAATAATACATCTGTCCTGTTCGATGAGCAGATCGCACTGAGAATGGGACTGATACCGCTCATAACTGACCTGGAATCATATGTGCTTCCTGAAGATTGTGATTGTGATGGCGAAGGATGTACCAGATGCCAGCTTTCACTGAACTTGAGTGCTGAAGGTCCGAAGATGATATATTCGGGTGATTTGTTATCAAGTGACCCAAAGGTTACTGTGGCTGATCAGAAAATACCGATCATAGACTTAAAAGAACGCCAAACGCTTGTACTGGAAGCTGTTGCAAAGCTTGGTATTGGACGCAAGCATGCGAAATGGCAGGCTGGTGTTGGATGTGGCTATAAGAACATGCCGGTTATCACTATAAATGAAGATTGTGATTCATGCGGAAGGTGTGTGGATGAATGCCCGAGGAATGTCCTGGTAATAAATAATGATAAGCTGGAGGTCACAGATCCATTGAAATGCAATTTGTGCAAACTTTGCATGGGGATTTGTGATATTAATGCTATTGACGTTATGGAAAAGCCAAATTCATATATCTTTAATATGGAATCAGATGGTTCATATCCGGCTAAAGAACTGCTGATACAGGGTGCTGATACCATTATCCAGAAGGCAGGACAACTGAAAGAAATACTCTCTGAAATTGAGTAATTCCTCAGTGGGAATATAATCATAATGCAGGTGTTGCCGCAGCCAAACCTTACAAGGTTCGATCGAAGTGTGCGTTTCGCTACGCTCAAGCGCACAATAAAAAAAACCCCTGTGCGGTTGTTGCCACAGCCAAACCTTACAAGGTTTGATCGAAGTGTGCACCTCGCAAAGCTCGGTAGCACAAAAAAACCCCTATGCGGGGGTTGCCCAGCCAGGTCAAAGGCGCAAGGTTGAGGGCCTTGTCTCGTAGGAGTACGCGTGTTCGAATCACGTCCCCCGCATTTATCATCAAAGAGATATCATAAGTGACATAAAGACGATTCCATTGCTGGACGAACATTGTGTTGATGATTCAAGTTGCAGCACAGGCTGTGGCAATTGCAGTTCAACCGGCTGTTCCGGTGGACACATTCTAAAAGCAGGCTCCAGTGATGATGTTGTTTACATGAACCTCTTATTTTTCGCACTGTTTTTTATTGTGGTAATTGTTACATCGTACCTGATAATGAAAATACTGAATGCAATCCTTCAGTAAAATCTTCGATGAGTTGTTAGTCAAACGTTGCGACGGCACACCCAACCGCAGCAGAGTTGTGGGGTATAACGATTAAGATAAATTCCTTGATTCAAAAAAAAGAAAACGGGATATCAATCAATTTCAAATATTTCAATCTTGCCGCCGTTATTACAAACAAGATATTTAACATTGCGCATCTTTCGCCAATTCCAAACAGGTTCTACTTTACAATCTCCTTCTTTCAAGTTGTCTGTCCGGATTATAATCTCATTTGATTTGTGGGACCTATTAAAAATAAACTGAAACGGAGAAAAATCTTTCAGGCTAACCATTTATACTGATTCGACTGGATATATCTTTATGACATTGCCTTCTTTGCATACGGCTGCTTTGAGACGCCCATCTCCCCAGTCTGCATCTAATACCCGGCATGTCCCCTCATGTAGCTGTTTTGGATCGATAGTTAAAACATGTCGTCTCCTTTTTTCTACCATAATAATAGATAATATGTTTTTACTATATTTATATTATCTTATCAAAAAAAATAGAAATAAAGTGTAGACCACGGCACTTAATCAGATATTTGTGACAATATATTTTCATTTTGAATTTTACCCGGTCATTTGGGAGTTTAGTAAAAAACCGGGAGTACAGGAAAGCCCACGCTCCCCCATATTCCCTAAATCACTTTCGTACTGCAGTTAACTCCCATGCCCAATAACTCCCGGCCCTACACCTATCTGCTCAAGCACACTGGACACCTCACCATAAGCAGTAAAAAGCTCCCTCTTCAGGGCCTTGGCAGACTCCACACGCGGCTCGGCAGCTATCCAGATCTCATTATCCTCGCTTCCCCTGGTCATAGATACACAGGATAACATATCCGGGTGGGTCAGCCTGTATACAGAGTCCGGACCAGTAGAAGTGACCCATGCAGGGTAACTTTCCTTCAGCTTCTCAACCGTTCTATTCCAGTCCAGGGCTTTAGAAGCTGTAATGGTCAGGTGCAGGTGTGTACGCTCACCCGTAACCTTCTCATCAATCTTGCCAAGGAATCCCTTATATTCGGGGTCTGATTCATCAATCTTCTCTACTCCATGCAGTTCAAGTTTTTCAGCCTCATCCTTGAAGAACGGGGCCAGGTTCACAACACTTGAAGGACTGGTCAGCAGGGATACACCAAAGAATGTCACCGCACCCAGTGATAGTCCTACTATCACGCCATGCCCCATAAGGGCCGGGTGTATGGTCTCAAGATATGGCGGTGCCCTGAACGGTGTATTTGCCAGATCAATAACCACAAGTGCAGTCTGTGCCACAGCACCCACCACCATTCCTGCCAGCGCCCCTTCCTTTGTGGCCCGCTTCCAGAACAGCCCGCCCATAAGCGGGAAGAAGTAGGACGCACTTGCGATGAAAGTGGCAATGTGAATCGCATCAATAATACTGTCAATGAAAAATGATGCAATGGTCGCCGCTATCACGATCAATAGCACACTTATGCGGTTCACGATCATCATCTCTTTCATAGTAGCATCAGGCTTAACAAATCTCTGGTACAGATCGCGGGAAAGACATGAAGCCCCTGATGTGGCAAAGGTATCTGCACACGACATTGCCGCTGCCGCAAGGCCGATGGCGCTAAGGGCAATCAAGAGGGGTGAGAAATTACTGGTAATAAAATTAAGCAGTGCCGGTTCGGCCAGTCCCATTCCTGCCGGGAATCCCATCTCTGCTATTTCGGGATAGACAGCATTCAGCCCGATGGCGATCACCGCACATGCCGCAAACACTACGAACATCAGCATCGAAGCCATCACCATTCCTATTTGGGCAGATCTTTTATCCCTGGCTGCCCAGACCCTCTGCCACGGGTCCTGTTCTGTCATCCATCCCGGGATGATGGCAACTATAAAGATGAGCACCATGGGAATCCCGATGGATAAGGGGTTCCACCATGTGGAATCGACATTACCGAACAGTTCTGAAACACTGAGGGATGCGCCGTCAACAGCACCCGAAGTTGCGGCACCCACTGCTAAAAAGGCCATGACAATGGTGAACAGTGCCAAAAATGAGAACTGCACCACATCGGTCCAGACAACTGCCGAGAGCCCGCCAAGGGTCACATATACGGATACTGCCACTGCAACGATTAGTGCGGCGTACAGCGGGTCAAGCCCGTAGAACACCTGGAGTACAAGGGCCAGTCCCTTGATATCTGCCACTGCAAAGAGTATCATTACAATGGCTATGATAAATGCCAGGGGTGCCCTGATTGCACTGCTGTATCTCTGTTCCATCAGTTCAGGCTGGGTAATGGCTGGCAGGTGCTTTATCCTGCCCACAAGCATCGCTATGATTAGCAGTGCCAGAATGTTGGGGGCGACAAAACCCCATATCGAGCCCATGCCGCTGAGCATATAGAACCCGATAACAGCAAGTAGACCGCCAGCAGTGAGCCAGGAGGCCGCTGCTGAGAAACCGATGGCTATCGGGCCTATCTTTCTTCCGGCAAGCCAGAAATCCGTCACTGATCTTTGTTTCTTAGTAAAGTACCATCCAATGCCGACAAGTCCTGATAAGTAGACTGCCAGCAGAATTAGAAATATATAATAACCATCCATAGTTTAACCATCCATAATTATTTTTGACATACATATTGCAAAATATAAGGTATAATTTGTCATATATAATCGTCACTTCTCAAAAGTTCTTAATATATGCGTTTTGCTCATAGTTTGGTAACAGGATACATATATCAAAAACCATACTTTTTTATTTTGAACAATATATAAATTTTCAATATTTAATGTTTCGGTTTATGCCCCTCACATCCACATTAAACTCTCAAATCGAATTACTCTAATTCTTTGGTGCGAACATTGCCCTTGATTTCAACTGCACCATAACAAAATGTATTCAAAATTTCCCGCACCCCTGGCCTGGGCTTTATGAAACGCTTGACTATATTCTCACTTAAATTAAACCAATGATCTTTATTGGTCAAACTTATATTACTCACTAATGATTCACATCTATATCGATGAAAGCGGTGACCTTGGTTTTAGTTCTAAATCATCGAAATATTTTATTATTGCTGCTTTGATTACCGAAGATAATTTAAAAGTAAGCAAATGCATCACTAAAATAAG
>JAUVLO010000152.1 GCA_030600695.1 Methanosarcinales archaeon
TGGGATGAATATCTCACAGTCAGGGAGGAGTTCCACCTGAATATCATGCAGATGCTGGAAGAGATGGGTGTGGAGATAGCCTTCCCCACGCAGACGGTGCATATTGAAAAGGAAATGTAACAATTTCACGTAATATACAACGAATCCGGAAATTGTTGTCATTTCATTACACAGGTTATTATCATGCGCAAAGTTAGCAATGACTCTCCCGGCTACGAATACCTCCCCCACCCGGCAGATGTCAGGTTCAGGGTCCACGGTACCACCCTGGAAGAGACCTTTGAGCAGGCCGCTTATGCCATGTTCGGAGTCATCATCCACGCCGGTACACTGGAACCCGAACGCTCAGTAGACATTAAACTGGAATCAGAAGGACTTGAGAACCTGCTGTACGACTACCTCTCAGAACTGCTGTACCTGTTCGAGGTGGAGGAAATCGTATTCGGCCAGTTCCGGGTGGATTCCATTGAAAAGACCGACGGCAGTTATATCCTACACGGACAGGCTTCTGGCGAGAACTTAGACTTAGAGCGTCACAGTTTCGAAACCGAGGTAAAGGCTGTCACTTACCACCAGTTGAAGGTGGAAAAAGAGGGTGAGGGATACAGTGCCCATGTCATCGTAGATACCTGATATATGGCAACCATTATAACCCTCGCACCAGATAATAACCAGTATAAACCAACGGGAACATTATTATGACACAGCAGCAGGCAAAGGAACTGGTACGAAAAGTGGAAGAGAACATCTTTGAAGTCCCTACTGACTTCCAGGAAGGCATGAGGGTCCCTGGCCGTATATTCGTGTCAGATAAACTCATGAACGACCTGGAAGTGAACACGTTGCGCCAGGTCGCCAACGTGGCAACGCTCCCCGGCATCCAGAAGTATTCCATGGCAATGCCCGATGCCCACTTTGGCTATGGCTTCCCCATCGGTGGAGTGGCAGCCTTTGACGCCCATGAGGGGATCATCTCTCCGGGCGGCGTGGGATTTGACATCAATTGCGGGGTGCGCGTCATCAGGACCGATATGGAGGCAGGTGAGGTCAGGCCGCACATCAAGGAATTGATGGACGAGCTGTTCAAGGCCGTCCCCTCGGGTGTGGGCTCAAAGAGCAGGCTGAGGGTGTCAGGCAGCGAACTGGACGATGCCTTCAACCACGGCGCACGCTGGGCGGTAGAGAGCGGTTATGGAGTAGAGGCCGATATCGAACACTGCGAGGACGGCGGGTTCATGGATGCGGCTGATCCCCTGAAAGTAGGAGAAAAGGCCCGCAAGCGGGGCAAGCCCCAGTTCGGCACCCTTGGCAGCGGCAACCATTTCCTGGAGGTACAGGAAGTGGATAAGATATACGACCCCGAAATTGCAAAAGCATACGGGATCAGGGAAGGGACTATCACTATCATGATCCACTGCGGCTCCAGGGGTGCAGGCCACCAGATATGTACTGATTACCTGCGGGTCATGGAGCAGGCATCCAGGAAATACGGCATCGATCTGCCTGATAAACAGCTGGCATGTGCGCCTGCCGACAGCAGGGAAGGGCAGGACTATTTCAAGGCCATGGCCGCCGGTGCCAACTATGCATGGGCCAACCGCCAGGTCATCACCCACTGGGTCAGGGAAACCTTTGAGAGGGTCTTTGGCAGGGACGCCGACGAACTGGGCATGGACCTGGTGTACGACGTAGCCCACAACGTGGCAAAGCTGGAAGAGCATGAGATCGACGGTGAGAAGAAGCCGGTCATTGTGCACCGAAAAGGTGCAACCAGGGCGTTCCCTGCCGGACACCCGGACGTTCCGCCAGCGTACAGGTCAGTAGGCCAGCCCGTGCTCATCCCGGGCAGCATGGGCACGCCGTCCTATATCCTGCATGGCGGTGAGCGGGCAATGGAGCTTACCTTCGGCTCTGCCTGTCACGGTGCGGGCAGGGTCATGGGCAGGGGCGAGGCAAAGCGTAAATTCAGGGGCGAGGTGATTGAGAAACAGCTGGCAGATAAGGGTATCACGGTTAAGGCCACCCACCCGTCCATGCTGGCAGAGGAGGCGCCCGAGGTCTACAAGTCCAGCAGCGAAGTAGTCAACGTGGTGCATGGATTGAATATTGCCCGCAAGGTGGTCAGGGTCAAACCCATTGGGGTAGCAAAAGGGTAAATCGTATGACAAAACCTTTTAATAAAATTGAACCAGATAATTCCACAAATAAAATAGAAGGCTTCCTGATGATAAATAGAACTGGTTTACGAACATATGCCATTCCACTGTCTTTAGTCCTGCTCTTTTTAGCTATTGCATTTTCAGGTTGTCTGGACAATAATACTGATGATTTAGCACCATCGGCTGACCAGCAGCCCAATGGTGGTACTTCTGATACGCTGCCTCCTGTCAGGAACAGCACTGAAATGGAATCAATCATCCCGGATGAACTGCCAGGTACATGGGAGCATTCAAATAATTATAGCAAAGATGGGATGGTTAATATGGTCTTTAAAAAACCAGGTAATCACAGGGTGACCATCATAGTTACTGATAAAAGAACTGAACAGATGGCAGGGTATGCCGTCACCCCCGGAAACTTTTCAGGTAAACAGGGCGGTATTACCTGGGAATTATCAGAGACAAAACATAAAAACAAAGACGCAATGAAAGGTACATATATGGTTGATGATACCCTGATGGGCGAATTGATAGCTTATCCTCACGGCCGGTATCTTGTGGTTTCATATATCATTGGTGAAAATGACAAGATCATTGACATGTCAAAATTGATAGAAGCACTCCGGTTCCCTTAATGATGAAAATGATATATGGGTCAGGAGTATATCGGTACGGGTTGTCATTATTTTTTTACTTGATTAAAACCAAAACTCAATTATACTGTCAGGGTTTTTAACGGGAAGGATACACTGGAACAGTC
>JAUVLO010000006.1 GCA_030600695.1 Methanosarcinales archaeon
GCACCGGCAAAACGTCTTGCTTGGACTTCATCTGCTCTAGAAAGGGCTTTTAGCCACCATGTATACTCTTTGTTAGTATTCATGTCACTATATAGTACAGCCTACATGATATATTTTACTACTTTATTTTTCGGTAATGACTTAGCAGAACGACGAAAAATCTGGTGCATCTGGCGCGGATCTTTATTGCCCTTGTCGTTGCGGACAAAAGTCAGGTTCTCGAACTCAGGTGTAATAATCCGCAAAGCATCCCCAACCACTTTTTCATGTTCAGTGAAGACAATTATGTCCCATTCATCAGCCAGATCATCGATCGAAATAAACTGGGTTGGAATCACGCTGCAAGGCAATGTTCCAGAAATCTCCATTCTTAAACGGGGGCTGGACATATCCAACTGTATAGGGGAGAATAAATGCCCTCCCTTGGTTACAAAAAGCGCATGACTTATTATCTCTGACGATAAGTCATTGCGTGAAGGATTTGGAATCCGACGTCGGCGAATGCTTCTTTCTATATCATTCCCAAAAAGGTTCTTTTGACCCACGTTTTCCTCAATGAGAAATCCATGCTCTATTCGTAGCGCATCATCACCCGGCGCTATCTCACCAATACTAATCGCAAGTGCTTCGTCTTGAGGGAACTCCCTGCCGGTAAACAAATCCTCAAAAGGAAACTGCATATCGGACTCGATCTGTTCATTCTCCTTCAGGCGATATGTCTCATCATGACCTGCGGCGATTTGTTCAAGCAATCCGCGCTGAGCATTTCCGGCATAGATACGAAGCGCTTCCAACACGGTACTCTTTCCCAAGTTGTTCTTGCCGACGATTAAGTTGACTCTCCCCAGCTTGGAGACACGGAAGTCCTCCAATATCCTGAAGTTCTTGATTTCCAGTGAGTTAAGCATCGTGTTATCTCCAATTATTAGCTATTTTAATCCTCTGAGCCGCCGATGATTGCCTTCACACCATCCAGCAGATTCCTAAACGTCCCATAATTTACCTTCTCCCCATCACCAGCTGGATGCGGGAGAGCGTATTTCAATGCCTTATTTTCCAGGCTATTCTTATAATGATGTTAACATTAGTATTTAAATAGACAACATTATTGCAATGATATACATCCGAATTCACTTCGCATATCCTCTGGTAGATATTCTTCGGCTTCAATCATCAGCATCTCTTTCATTAACTATTTATTCTATAATTCTTAGTAATACAATGAAACATTAGGAAATAAAGATTTACATTAGTTTTTAACAATCTTTATGAACTTATAAACCAAGACCTAAGATTATTGGAGGTCTTTTTATCGAAGACGAATCTACCCCGGACACCTCCCCTAAAGAGGAAACCATCAAAGAAGTAAAAACAAAACCCCTTTACGCAATCCTTGGCAGTGGAGGATTGGGGATTGCAGTAGCAAAGGAACTGGACGATCAGGATATAAGCCTGATATTTATTGAAAAAGATGCCAGTAAAGCCGAAACCCTGAAAGAACAGGGATATGATGTGGAAATTGGCGATATCAGTGAGCTCGAGACCATAAATGCACTGGATATGCCTAACCTTGAAGTAGCCTTTATTTTAAGTTCAGACGGCAAGGCAAACCTGAGAGCCCTTGCTCATATCAAGAAATTAAAATCGGATGTATACACGGTTTCCAGGGCCATTGACCAGAATAACAAAGATAAACTTGAGGCAGTCGGTGTGGATTCGGCCATACTGCCTGCACGTGCTGCTGCCAAAGTTATAGTCCAGTCAGTAACAAGAGCAGCCAGCCTTAAGAAGGCCCGCGAACTCAAGAGATGCATAGAAAAAATGGATGGCAGGAAACTTGCCATTGTAATGCATAACAACCCTGACCCTGACGCTATGTCAGGTGCCATGGCATTAAGTGAGATCGCCAAAAGTGTGGGCGTTGAATCCGAGATACTCTATCACGGTAAAATCGGGCACCAGGAAAATAAAGCCTTTGTAAACCTCCTGGGTATAGACATTGAGCGGATGGAAAAATACGACCTCTCAAAGTTCTCCAATATTGCCCTTTATGAATGCGCTATACCTGGCACAAACAACCTGGTTCCGTCCAATACCAAAATCAACATAGTGATTGACCATCATCCGGTTAACATATCTGAAGTGAAGGCCGATTTTATTGATATCCAACCCGATATAGGTGCCAGTGCAACCATAATGGCCATGTATTTGAAGGAACTTCACATCAATTTCAGCAGCGAACTGGCAACAGCACTCCTTTACGGTATCAGGGTGGATACCAATGAATTCAAGAAGAATACCACCCAGTCTGATCTTGAAGCCGCAGCATTCCTGTACCCACTTGTGGATCACGATATATTAAGCCAGATCGAGACCCCGTCCATGTCAACAGAAACCCTTGACATTATGGGCTATGCCATCCAGAACAGGCAGGTCACAGGCAGCTACCTTATTTCCAATGTGGGACTGATCAGGGACCGCGATGCTCTGCCCCAGGCAGCAGACTACTTGCTGAACCTTGAAGGGGTTACCACAACTATTATTTTCGGGCTCACCGAGGAATCCATCCACGTCTCAGGAAGGAGTAAGGATGTCAGGGTCAATATCGGTGAGATCATGCGTGAAGCCTTTGGTGAAGAGCATGGAGGTGGACACTCTACTTCTGCGGGAGCACAGATACCTCTTGGCGTGTTCAGCGGTACAAAGGATAAACAGACCTTAATGAAACTGGCAGAAGAGGCAGTTGTCAAGATGCTGTTTGATGTTATGGGTATGGAAGAAAAGGAAGAATGAAACGTTCTTCCCTTCCAATATTCCTTTCAGTTTTCGATTATTTCTCTATCAGGCGTCTTAACGACCGTTCAAAAGCCTGGGCCTTGCCTATTATGATATCAAATGACAATGTGCCCTGGGAAAAGCTATAGGCTATAGCCGTGGTGGAAAGTATGGCAAGGATTGCCAGTATTACTACGAGTATGGGACTGATCTGACTACCCAAAACCTTGAAAGTATCACTACGCCCATCAATCTCAACCAAATATGTGCCGGGCTTGGACCTGTTCATTGTAAAATCGATCGTCATGATCTCGCCAGGACCAAGGATCAGGTCTCTTGTCACTACTTCTTTACCATTTACCTTCAGGGTCATTGTATCTGCCTCACGGAGCGTGCCGAAATTAGCCGCTTCCACCGTGATGTTAACATTCTCTCCCGGCTGCACACGTTTGGGCTCAATGCTCAGGTTTGAATATACAAGTCTCGCACCCGGGTCTGTGATATCAATATCCTTTGAGGCGTCCTGGTACCCTGATTTTGAAGCAGTGATCGTATGGGTGCCTATCTGGTCAGGTGTGTGGGTAATATTTCCACTTGCAGAGGTTGTCCCCAGGTCATTGCTGCCGAACATGACCGCAACACCACTAACGCTTTTACCTTCACAAGTTACTGATATGACAATGGTCTCGCCTTTGTCCTCTACCAACGGGGCACTTATTTCCAGCACCTTTGGCTGGTACAGAACTTCTATGTCCTTGCTGTCGCTCTCATACCCGGATTTGGAGGCAGTGACTTTGAACTCACCTGTTTCAGTGGGTGTATAGATAAGCTCACCATTGGAATCTGTGGTACCGATCTCGGAATCATCAAAAATAATAGATACATCTTCCACCTCATCGCCGTCACAAGTGACCAATATGGTGAACTCTTCATTTTCATAAACGCTGTCCGGGATGTCCAGGTCAAGGTACAGGGGTTCTTCTACTATGATCTCCTGGAATGGGTAGAAACGGACAGTACCTGAGTCCGCTACCTTGAACTTGATATCGCCCATGATGTTTATGGTATCGCCACTGGAGAGCGTGAACCCGTCATCGTTTTTCAGGATAATGGAAGATGCTGAGACCGATGTTACTTCCATGATGCCGTAGGTATCCCCTTTATTTACAGTAGTGAAACTGCGAGATATCTGGAATAGCCCGTCTATGAATACGGAATTCGTTTCCATGCCCCTGAATACTTTGTCAATATGAGCTACGATAATAGGTATATCAGTCCCATCCACATCCACTTCATAGATGTAAGTGTCTCCTTCACTGGCGATATCCGTAGTAATTTCTTCTCCGTCCTTCAGGAGGGTTAACATTAACGCATCACCGCTGCGGCTGATCTCGTCTATGCGGAGGCTGTATCCTTCCTCTAAGGTGATCGAGTTACCGATATGCAGGGTGTGTTTTTCATCCTCGTCGATAAGTATCTTAGATAGCTTTTCTTCCTTGATGAGGCTCCTGGCGCTTGATATATCAGGAAGTGAATTGGACTCGTAGCCCGCAAAATATGTATCTCCCATGAACCCAATGGACTGGTATGTATTCCAACTATCGCCACTGTGCTCGAAGTTCTTTGAGATGGGGCTTGTCGTGTATGATAGATCATTTTCCCCTATTGACCGATCGCCAGAGCTATCTCTTTTGATGCGTAATATCTCATCGCCTTCTCCGGTGTCGATATCATAGAGCAGCCCCTCAAAATTGAAAGGTGTCCAATCAAATTCGGTTTCCTCTGTTACCGTACCCCTTAGTTCATAGGTACCGGGTTCTGACATATCAACATAAGGTGCGAATCTAAGAGTATTTGAATCAGCTACAATTATATTGATCTTGCCCATGAGGTTGAAATCATCACCCTGTCCCAGACTTACGGAATTATCGTTTTTCATAGTAATACCGGATGAGCCCGCGCTCGTTATCTCCATCAAGCCGAACTCATCTCCCCTGCTGACATCGATATAATCATCCGATATCTGGAAGATGCCTTCGATCACAACGGTGCTGGTCTCTGTTCCTACAAATACATTATCGAAGTAGATAGCAATGATAGGCATATCCCTGGCACCACCAAGGTTTTTTTCATAGACAAAGGTTTCACCTTCAGAGATTATATCTTCGGCCACCTTGCCGCCGTGCTTGAACAATGCCACCATCACGGCATCGCCGCCTGAACCGAATTCAGCGATCCTGAAATCATACTCTTCTTCCAGTTCCAGGGGTGTGCCAGACCTTATATTGTATTTCTTGTCCGTATCCAGCAGGACCTTGCTGAGTTGTCTCTCGTCCAGCAGGCTGTCGCTGGATGAAGCAAAGGTAGTGTTGTGGGTGTAACCTGCAAAGTAGCGGTCTGCCATGAAGCCGATTACTTCGTATTTACCCCAGCCGCCCCGCTCGAAATCGATAGATATGGGTGATGTTTTATATTCAATGTCACCACTACCAAGCGACCTGTCAATATCCTTAATGGTCAGGGTCTCGCTGCCTTCATTGGTATCAAGATCATAATAGAAGCCACTGAAGCTCTGGGGGTTCCAGGTGTAAGTGTCGGACATGTCGGCGTCTATGTCCCAGATACGGTTGCCTGACTCAAAGGTGGCGGGATGTACTTCTACGGATTTCTCTGATGTAGCGGAGGCATCCGAGCCGTTCACGTCCCTGGCAATGAAATGGTAGTCGTATTCGGTGGTTGAAGTGGTGGTGGTCAATGTGGTAGAACAATTGTAAACAATCCCAACATCCGGATTGTTGGAGTCAGTGGCTGTCATACTATATTCCACTCCTTCTATGACAACCTTCACATAATCGGCAGATTCGTTGTCACTGTCTTTGTAGGTTACCTTGAACTCAAACTCCTGAGGTGTTATGCCACTGTCTGGCGTTGCCCCGTCGTCGGAAAGTTCAGGTGGGTGATTATTATAAATGGAAAAGGTACCGGTAGTATATGTCGCCGTTCCTGTCCTGTTATCGGTTGCATTGGCCCTTATCTGGTAGTTAGCTCCATTATCTCTTGGAACGGTGTCCCAGTCAAGGAAATAATTATCTCCGCTCTTTGATGTATTCGATCCAAGTGAATTCCATCCCGAACCATCGTAGTATTCGAATGTAACGTCTGTGATGATGCCGTCTGCATCGGTAGCAGTTGCATTTAACTGCACCGTCCCACTATAGGTTTGACCACCCCCAGGGACATTTATCGTTACCACTGGAAGTACATTTGGTGGATTATCCACAATTATACCTGATGTTATGCTTGAATTTTTTGCACTGTCATCATCTGTTGCTTCAACCCTGATGTCATATGTCCCATTATCAATGGTTTCAGTATTCCAATTTTTCAAGTAAAAATCGCCATTATTATTATCGTATGCATAAGGTCCAGTCCATGAACTACTACTTGAAAGTTTATATTCAAATGTAACAGCCGATATTGAACCATCAGAATCAGTAGCCGTTGCATTGAGGATAACAAGTTTATTGACTGTATCCCCACTACCTGGCGAAACAAGCGAAACTATGGGCTTCTGGTTATTGGCTATGGTGACTGCGGCAGAGGTGTCGTTGGCAGTATCTGTATTGTTATCAGTGGCTTCAGCTTTAAATGAATAATTGTTTCCATTAGGAACACTTGTAGTGTCCCAGTTCTTAATATAACTGTCACCTGAACTGGATGAATTCAAACCAATAGATACCCACCCGGCGCCATTGTTGTTATAGAAGAACTCCACCTGGATAATATATCCGTCCGTATCTGTGGCAGTAGCCTCAATATCTATTGTTCCTGAAATCGAGCCGCCGTTTGGAGTTACCATAGTAACAACAGGCGGTGCTGCCTGCACAGTACTTATTATCAAACCGATAAACAATAATCCGATTATTAAACTTCCTAACCTTTTCATATTACCATAACCTTGTAATTGCATAACCTTTTAATTATTCTAACTAATCATCTACTGACATAAATAAATCATCATTCTTTTTCTCAACATCCATATATGCCCTATATGCCGCAACCAACGTACCCAAGAAAATCGGTGCCATAAAGAACCCCCCTATACCACCCACAAGACCGCCGCCGATGAACGCCAGCATAACCAAAAGCGGATGGATACGTGATGCCCTGCCCACGATATAGGGTTTGAATATCAGTTCAGTGGGTGCATACAGGATGAGGGCCGATACGATTATAAACACAGCCGCATTCTCGCCCCCGAATTCCAAATACCTGAATATCGCAATGGGCAGCAGCACCATCCAGCCTGCGAAAATGGGTATCAAGCCTGCGATCAGTATCAGTGCAGACATTGCAGGGATATGTGGCACCTTGAAATAATAGAATACCCCGACTGAAAGAATGCTGGTAATCATGGCAGCATAAATGTTACCAAGGAAGATGCCTGCCAGGATATAATCAAGGTGCTCCTTGAACGATTCAGCAATTGAGAGCTTATTCCCAGGGACCGTATGCATTATAGCAGTCACGAACCTGGAGCCGTCCATTAGCAGGAAAAAGCATACAAATACCGAAATGATAACATTGAGCATGAATAGGGCGATCTTCATACCCATCGAAAAGGGGATCTGTCCCAGCAGGGGCAGTATGGTGGAGGATAGGTTTAACACTGCATCCTGTATCAGCTGGTATATAGGCACAGGGATATCCAGTTCATTTATGAAAGTGATCATCGAATTGACCAACTGTTGTTGGTTCTTGGCCATTATGATCAACTGGTTGACTATCTCGATCATACCCAGCCCCAGGATTCCCATAAGTGGTGTAATTATGGCAACAGTAGCAATCAATGAGGATATCCGCTCACCTACGCCCCTTTTTATTAGAGCTCTCCTTATGGGTCTGGCAATATAGGCAAACACCAATCCCAGGATGATACCGTCCAATAGCGGGAGAATGATATAACCGAAGGTGGCCAGCATCAATAACAGGATAATACCTGCAATAATTATCCACCTGTTCTCAATAAGAACAGTAATACCATCCTTTTCTGGCATCCATCTCCTCCTCTTCAATTATTTAATACTCTTTCATTAATAAAGATATTCAAAAAATATCCTTTATTTTTAATATTCCGGCTTTTTTAGGCTTTGATTGAAAAACCGCACTAACGGTATATAAGCATTATGATTTCTAGGATTTATTACAATAGTTTTGAAGTGTGAATTAATCACTTTGGCTGAATGAAATATAATCTTATATTAGATATGCCAATCTTGCCCGCACACCTTACTATGGCGTCATTCTAGCATCTGTGTAAAACACCGATTTTAATCAGAAAATCCAGTGTATTGAGATTCTATTTTCGATAGCATTCGACCGATTTATATTTTAATAATTTATCATGGAATCGAAAATCGGCAGTGATTTCGTATAGTGTAACACACATCACTACATTTGCAGTTATACATTCAAAAAATTCAAAGAAAAAACAAAGGGGGCGGCGGTGTTAAATGTATATATAGAACAAATCCATTTTATTGATACAGATGCCGGATTGACGCCATAGACACCTTACCCCATCATGAAGCCGATAAATTGACCCGAACTAAAATAGTTAAACATTTTCAGGATAAATTATTTCCAGATGCTTCTCTAACCCTTTACTTTCCACCATCTTAGTATCAGTTGTTACCAACGGGATATCAAGTATTTTTGCACAAATTACGTGCATTAAATCACTTTCAGATATTCTATAATCCGCGTCCCTAAGTTCTGAATAAACACTCATATCATTATTTGAAGGAACAAAATTATTAAGCTTCGTTGTGATGATGACATCTACAATAGCGTGAAGAAGTTCATATTTATCATGTCCTGGTTTATTGTCACCATATAAAATCGAATTGAACATTTCACCGGTCACAAATGGGGAGATATATCCAATATAAATATCATTTTGGATACGACTGATAAAACTATTACACGCCCTTGTGTTTTTGTCTGGAATCAGGGGTCCAAGTAAAATACAACCATCAATAAAATATCTATTTTTTGGCATGTGAAGGCGTTCTTCCCAGTATGTCTAATGCACTTTGTCCAGGAAAGGCATCTGCAAATAGTTTTTGGTATTTTTTTAGCCTTTCAGGGTCTTCCCAAAGCCCGCCGACTTTATGTTCTTCACACATGTTCTTTACACCTACATTCACATATATTTACTTTTTATAACTTAACTATTTGCATTATATTTCAAAATATACCTTAACTCGCATAACCCACACATCCCTTATACCCAAAAAGCCAGATAATCAAGAATTTTCTCACAATTTCGTCCACACCTTGCCCCTCACATCGCTCCTATCGTCCAATCCTGCTAATCTTCTTCATCAATTTTTCCATTAAAACTTCAATTCCCGTGCTTGCAGTTTTTTACCCATTATTTTAATTCCTGTATACCCAAAATCTATAATCTTGGCTTGAATCTTAATAATCTCCTGTGGCGTGGCCTTATTTGCATCTTTACCAGCAACACGATTGGCGAAACCCCCTTGATTTCTACTTAGTATCTCAAAATGTCCTACAACGCCAGTTTTTTTATAAATGCGTAGGTACTATCGGTCGATCATTCCGGATTCTTTAATCGATATTGAATCCGCCTGATAAGGCCCCGTATAGTCTGTACCTCCCTGGATGTTAACCTTGCACGGCCCAGGATCCTGTGTATCATCAATAGAGTCTTATCCTTCTTGTGTACAGGATAATCAATTTCTCCCAGCAATTCAGTAATATGACCATACATCAGGTCCAGGTCCAGATGTTGGGCAAGTTTGATACTGCCTGCCTCCAGATCGCTTAGTTCATAAAGTACTACGGCCACTGCATGGGACAGGTTCATACTGGAATAATCAGGACTGGTAGGAATGCTCATAATTATATCGCATAGCTTCAGTTCATCATTGTTCAAACCCTTATCCTCACGTCCGAACAGGATTGACACTGATCCGCTTTTTCCTGTAAGCAATTGCTTGACAGACTCCGGGGAATAAGGCGGCATCCTTATATGTCTTTCAACTCTCACGCCTGGGTTCCCTGTGGCAGCTATCACCAGGTTGGAACCGTCCACTGCTTCCGGAATGGTTGAATATACAGAAGCATTCTCCATTATTTCCCTGGCATGCATTGCAAAAGCCCTGGCTTCACCTCCCATCTCACATGGATTGACCAGCGCCAGGTCTGAAAAACCGAAATTCTTCATAACACGGGCCGTGGAACCCACATTGCCCCCGTAAAGCGGTTCTACCAGTACCACACGTATATCCAGACCATCATTGACCATGGTCTTTCGTTTGGGCTGTATGCTTAAATCGGTTGTGATTTTAAGCTCCGTCTCCTGCTGCTCCTGCTTTACCATCCAGGACGACATCAATTAATTTCATGTGTCATCGGTTAAGAGTAATATTGTGATAGAACACGGATTGCACGGATGACACGGATGCGCACGGATACGAAAATAAATCCGTGAAAATCCGTCTAATCCGTGTCATCTGTGTTCTATTCAAACTAAATTGTTTACTCATAAAAAATCATTGGTACTTTTGAAAACGATGCATATCGAGCCAGTCAAACTCCTTAACCGATGACTAATGCAATTAGTTTGCGTGCCCACTCCAGCTTTTTCTTTTTAATGGCGTTTACATGAGGGTCGGTAAAATCAAACCCGACAAGTACTATAGCAGATGCCCCCAGTTCCCGTGCCAAAAAGACACACCGGTCTCCGTCAGTAAACCCGCCAAAGTTGTGGACATTAGCCAGGGGTACGGCCTGGGTGGACCCCACCACATTGCAAAGTTTGGGGACGATTGAACTTATAACCGGTATATTGTCTCCATGACCATGGACCACCATCACTGCCCCCATCCGGCTGGCCTCGGTCTCGGCTTCCACATCCCCGTCCAGGTCAGTCACAATAATGTGGGGCACGATACCCTTATCCATAAGCACGGCAGCGGCACCGTCAGCAGCAATGATGCAAAAATCGTTAGGCTGTACCTCTTCCAGTTCACCTTTCAAAGTAGGCGCATTGCCGCATACAAGTACATCCCTGTCCCTGACCAGCTCTTCGAGCCTCCGGATGGATGCTCTCCGGGAAGGGGGCATGCCTGAAATAATCCCGGACAACACCCTGGCAGATTCTTCATCCCGGGCACGGTCATAACCCATATCCCTGATAATTTCCAGGTATAGCGGCTCCCAGTCTTCAAATCTCATGATACCTTTGAAATGCCCATCTTCATGCCTGTGCCTTCAACGTCCCATTCCTTAACCAAGTCACCTTCGGGCTCAACATCCAAGCTGATGACAAACAGTCTTGTCCTGACCTCATCGGCAATATGCGACTCCCAGTCCAGGACAAGGTCCAGTATCCGCTCATCTTTGATCAGCACGATAGCCTTGATCCTTTCTTCTACATCCAGGTCAAGTTCTTTTCGCATATCCTGCACCCGCCTGATAACCTCACGGGCATATCCTTCTGATTCGATCTCCCTTGTCAGCATGGCATCCACGTATACCGTGCCGCCTGAGAATTCGGAAGATGCAATATGTTCGGGTATGGTCTCATTGAAACGGACCATCTCTGATGTTATTACAACAGTTTCCCCTGCCGTTTCCAGCTCATACTCTCCAGAATCAAGGAGTGCATCCCGCATTGATATAACATCAGCCGAACCGATGGCTGCAATGACCTTACCCGCATCGCCCTTGAATGCCGGGCCAATGGCCTTTGGCTGTGGCACAGCTTCCAGTCCAAGTTCGTCCCAGGTCTCATCGCTACCAAGGATCATTATTTCCTTGCTGTTGGTCTGCTCAAGCAGTACTGACATCAGGGTTTCCACAGCCTGTGCTACCTGCTCATTTTCGGGGGCTACCACTATCTTGCGCACCGGCCACCTGAGCTTACGCTTAACCTTTTGCCTGGCATTGGATGCAGCTTCTACAATATTACGAACCGTATCCATCTGTTTCTCAAGTCCTGTATCCACCAGGGCATCCTCCACTACCGGCCAGTCACACATATGTATTGACTCCAGGCTGTCCGGGTCAAAGTTGTGCACCAGGTTCTGGTAGATTGATTCTGCCAGGTGGGGCATAAACGGAGCCATAACCTTTGCAACCGTAACCAGTACATCGTACATCACCCGGTAGGCGGCCAGCTTGTCAGGGTCATCCCCTTCAGTCCATGTCCTGGGCCTGATCAGCTGGACATACCACCTGGACAGGTCCTCCAGTATAAAATCCGATATAGGCCGGGTGGCCCTGTGAAGGTTGTACTGGTCCATTGCTTCGTCCACACTCAGTATAAGTGAATTCAACCGGCTCAGTATCCAGCGGTCCTCGGGTCTTAGATGAGACTTTACCGAATCATAAGTTACGACTGACGGGTCGAAGTTGTCCAGTGCCATATAGGGCAGCGGGAAACGGTATACGTTCCAGAAGATGTTGACCATCCTGTTGATCGTGCTGACCTCGTCCCAGTTGAATTTAAGGTCCTCCCAGGGTGCATTGGATGAGAGTACGTAGAACCGGAGGGTATCGGCACCGAATTTTTCAACAACTTCTTCGGGCGACACTACGTTGCCCAGGCTCTTGCTCATCTTCTTGCCTGCATCGTCCAGCGTGAACCCATGCATTAGCACGCTCTTGTACGGGGCCCTGCCAAATGCTATCATACTTGCACCCATCTGCGAGTAGAACCAACCCCTGGTCTGGTCGTGCCCTTCGGTGATAAAATCAGCAGGCCAGAGTTTGTCAAAATCTTCATGTTCCCGCGGGTAGTTCAATGTGGCCCAGGAGGCCACTGCAGAATCGAACCAGACATCAAAGACATCAGGCACCCTCTTCATGTTCCCGCCGCATTTGCATGTAATAGTGATATTATCCACGCTGGGCCTGTGAAGGTCCATGCCACCTTCCAGGTTTGAGCGCTCCTGCAGTTCTTCCATTGTACCTATGACCTCTTCTGCGGTGCACTCATCACAAATCCAGATGGGCAGGGGTATTCCCCAATATCGCTGCCTGCTGATGCACCAGTCACGTGCGCCCGATACCCAGTCAGCAAACCTGGCAGAACCGGCCCAGTCCGGGTACCATGCCACTTTTTCGATCTCGCTTAACATTTCATCCTTGATATCAGAGACCTTCAGGAACCACTGCTTGGTGGCGAGATAAATAATAGGGGTCCTGCACCGCCAGCAGTGACCATACCTGTGGCTGACCATGCCTTTTTTGAGCAAGTTCCCTCTTTCTTCCAGGTCATTAAGGATAAGCTCGTCAACTTCCTTGACATATTTTCCTTCATATTCTCCTGCATCGGATGTGTACCTGCCGTCGGGACCCACCGGACAGAAAATGGGCAGGTCATGCTCCACCCCCAGCATGAAGTCATCCATGCCGTGCCCGGGTGCTATATGAACGATCCCGGTATTCTCTGCTGTGACAAAATCCGCCATGTAAACATTATGATCAAATCCGGCCTGAGCCGGGACCTTATCAGATAACGGGTTGTCATATGAAAGTTCAAGCAGGTCTTCCCCGAGCATCTGGTCCAGTATCTCAAAGTCTGTATAACGTCCCTGTTTCAGTACATGCTCGACCAGGCTTGTTGCTACATAGAGTACTTCGCTGCCATCTTTGTTATCCTTCCATGCCCTGACCTTGCTGTATTCAAAACCAGGGTGGACAGCTACTGCAATATTTGCAGGAATGGTCCAGGGTGTGGTGGTCCAGATAACGATATATGTATTCTCTTCATCCTTCACTTTAAACTTGATATAGACCGAAGGGTCTTCCCTATCCCAGTATTCTACTTCACTGTCTGCAATTGCGGTCTCACATCTGGGACACCAGTTGACCACCCGTTTGCCCCGTTCCAGCAGTCCCTTATCATGGCCCTGTTTCAGGGTCCACCAGGCAGCCTCAATGTATTCATCCTTCAGGGTCATGTAGGGGTCTTCCCAATCCAGCCACACTCCCAGGTCCTTGAACTGCTGGGTCATCTCATCTTTATGCTGGATAGCGAACTCCTTGCATTTATCAATAAACAGGTCTACCCCGTACTCCTCAATATCCTTCTTGGACTTGAAACCAAGCTTTTCCTCCACTTTTACTTCAATGGGAAGGCCGTGCATGTCCCAACCTGCCCGGTCCCTGACATGGAAGTTATTCATGGATTTGTACCGCAGGATTGAATCTTTTATGATCTTGTTCCATGCAGTGCCGAGGTGGATGTGCCCGGTGGTATAGGGCGGTCCGTCTACAAAATAGAAGTCTGTACTGCCGGCTCTGAGCTGTCTGGACCTGGGATAGGCATTGATGGAATCCCAGAAATTGCGGATATCCTTTTCCAGGGTTTTTGGTTCATACTTGTTGGTGATTTCCCGTATCATTCCCGATTCTCCGGATAAAATGGATTAAGATGAATGTATGGAATAGGTAGTAATTATAATCTGAGTTAAGTTTTTCGAATTGCCACATTTAACACACAAAAAACACTGGTATTTCAGATTTGACGCAAAATCGGTGATTTAGTATATAAACTTTTCTCACATCGGGTTTTTTTGCCATACTTACAGAACAGGCATGTAAGTTTAAAAAATTGTCTGTGTGCTATCTAAAGGAGCGCAGATAAAATTATTTCTTCATTGCTTCGGCTAATCTCTCAGGTAGGGTATCCAATTTATCAGCCAAAGTGTCAAGTTTGCCCCCAAATGAATCAAAATTATCAAGCTTATTACTGATAACATCGAGCTTAGCAAGCCTAAGATTCATTTCACTAAGTATTATATTGCCTTTATCTAACCTTTCGCTGATCTCCCGCATTTCATCCATTGTAATTCTTCCAAATGGTGACGGTAATCTGATATCGTCACTAATCTCAATGGTATCTATCGTAGTATCCGGACGGATTATTTTAAGGTCGTGAATAAAATCGTTTAAAGCAGGCTCCAGGCCACTGGCCATAACTTTAACTGATCCATCCACATCATTAAAAACGAATCCTGCTAATCCCCTGGCTTTGCCGTGAGCTTCTACAATCTCCCTATATCCTACCATCTGGACGTGATTAGATATTGTTGCATATATGCTTTTTATTGCAGCTGACATCTAATCTCTTTTTGAACTTGTTAGTATTATAGTTTTTTGGTGTTCGTTGCCTGGCGTGTTGCAGTGATAAGGACTTTGACACTGTGCTAAACACAAATTGCATATATACGCCTTACTAGGATAAGCCACAGCGCATTAAACCAGCCTACTCGGAACTATGGGCAATCGGAAGTACTGCATGGGCAATGGATTCCCATGGTTGCCTGGAAGGCAATTGTTGATAAAGAAATATCAGGGGCTAAAAAAAAGAAAATAACCGGGTATCACAATTAATTCTATGATACCCAGTCTATCGTGGATCAATACTTTGAAGGTGAATGCCCCTCACCATGGCATCCCATACATTCATCCACATCTAATCCTGTTAACTGTGCATGGACTCCCACATGGCAATTTGCACATGGACTTACTTGAAGGTGAACCGGGTGACATTTTACACAATTAATGCCTGAATGTTTGGATGGATTATCCTGGAATTCCTGTGCCACATTAGGATGGCATTCAGTACATAGTTCATTTGCCGTGTCAGAACCGAAACTGACTCCTCTAGGCATATGCCCATTGTGACATTGTGTGCAGTCTTTGTTTGCGATATTTCCACTGTGGTCAATCCCTTCATGGCAGTCAAGACAATCCGGGAAGGCCTTATGTTCTGCATGACAGACATAGCAACCACCAGAAAGATCCGAATGGCTGGCACCATTGGTTTTTAGATCATTGTATGCATCACTATGGCATTTGGCACAGCCATCATCAGTCAGGATGGAATGGCTTTCGTGGCAGTCTTCACAAGGTTTGCCCTCAATATTTATTCTACCCTCTAATTGATGATAACTCCCGTGACATAGACTGCAATCCGAATACATAGGTTCTCCACCGAACTCGTGACACCTATCGCATTCACCCGGTATCATTTCTTTATGAACACTGAACCCAGCCATGGCTTCAGGATGGCATCCTACATCCACACATCCCGTTTTCATAGGATCTACAGATTCATGCATACTTAAGATGGAATCCTCAGTATGGCATCCACCGCAGTACTCCATCTCAATATCCTGGTGCAAATGGGTCGGTTTCGCAATACTATATATCAAAAATATAAGTGCTAAAATAGCCAACACTGCAACGATCTCTTTTCTCATACACTAATCCACCTTAAATTCATATTAATCATTAGTTTAAATCAATGAAGTATAATTGTTCCAAGAAAATCCACCCTTTGGTTGGATTTACTTGAGTACATAATCTTATAGATTCTATACCTTATAAAAATCAATTAATGTATTTCAATATAAATATATCGATATGGTCTGCGGCTGAAAAATAAAGTCCCGCCTCCCAGATTCGAACCGGGGGCATCGCGGTTACTGCGCGTGTGCACATTTAGGTGTGCATGATCGAACTACAGCCGCGCACTCTAACCAGGCTGAGTTAAGGCGGGATAATGGAATGTAAGCAAGTCTCAGCCATCCGGCGGCATTCAGGATATGCACAATAATACTTAATCCTTTTCGTTGATAGCTGTTGGATATCACCATTGCCCGATATCATAGGTATATATCATAGGTATAGTACTACAGGGTAATTAGCGCAGTTGTATGAAATCAGTGCTGAGGTTCTTTACCTTGTATCTCAAACAATCCTTGAAATCATCACCTTCAAAATCACATGGCTACAAGTCATTCGCAGCACATTTTTGGTGGGAATACATCGTACAATCTTCTTTCATATGATCAAAACCATGGGTTTTATTGATACCTTGATTTCATACAATTATTAAGTATTATGGTTTGCAGTTTGCAGTTTATGGTTTGTGGTTGATTGTTTGTGGTTGATTGTTTGCGGTTGATTGTTTGCGGTTGATTGTTTGTGGTTTATGGTATCTATCCTAATTATGTTTTGGCAGGACAATGTTGAAGGTACTGCCGTTTTCATCACTTTCCGCCCAGATTATGCCATTATGCATTTCTATTATTGCCTTACTAATAACAAGTCCAAGTCCGACACCGCCGTATTTCTTGCCTGACGTATTGTTAGCCAGGTGAAATCTATCAAAAATAAAGGGAAGTTTGTCAGCGGGAATGCGGGTGCCTGTATCATTAATACTGATCCTGATATTGTCCCCTTCCTCAACAGCCGTTATTGAAATTTTTCCGTTTTCCGGCGTGAACTTTATAGCATTGACAATTAGATTTAAGATGACCGTGGCAAGTTTTTCTTCATCTCCGTCTATCTCAGGAAGAGTGTGAATATCCTGGACAATCGATATTTTTTTACATTCTAACTGTGGTTGTATGTCCTGAAGGATTTTTATGATGGTCTCATTTATCGATACCGACTTAATTTGCAATTCCAATATGTTGTTTTCAATTTCTGCAATAATTGAAAGATTATGTATCAAGCCAATCAACTGGTTAGTATTCCTGAGAATGATCTGCAATTTTTCCTTTTGTTCATCATTAATGTCCCCAATCATCTTGTCATTGATCAGTTCAGTGTATCCTCTTATCGAAGTTAGGGGAGTAAGTAATTCATGGGTGATGTTTGAGATGAATTCTGTTTTTGCTCGATGGGCTTCTTTCAAATATTCATATGACTGTTCTATTTGCTCATGATATCCAGCAAGCTTCTGTTCAAGTCTGTTTTTTTCTGTGACATCCCTGATAATACCATAAACTTCAGTGATCTTGTCCTCGTAATTGACAGGCTTGAGCTTTATTTCACCAAGTCTTTGTTTTCCGTCTTTCCTGGCCACTTCCAGGATTGCAGGCTTGTCAATAGTTTTTCCGGAAACAAGATCTCTTATGTTCTCATTTACCATCTCAACACTAACAGGAGAAAGCCATTCTGACAAGTGGGAGCCGATGATCTCTTCACCCAGGCAGCCAAATATTTCAAGACCCGCTTTATTAATTTTAATAAAGTAGCCATCAACATCATGAATGTATATCCCGTCAGTTGCATTTTCGAACAAATCCCTGTATTTGACCTCCGCAATTTTCAGTTTTTCATATGACATCCTGAGTTTTTCATTATAATACCTTAGTTTCAGTTCCATGTCCTTTTTTTCAGTGATATCATTTATCATGCTATGGATACCGATTATTTTATCGTATTCCTTGATCGCACGGATTTTTATTTCTATCCACCGGCGTTCCCCGTTCGGGCGAATAATCTCCCTGATAACCTGTTCTTCAGTACTCTCCCCGGATTGTAATTTTTCAAAGCTGCTTTTCGCAATATCAACGCTGTCCTTTGAAAGCCATTCAGAGAATTTTGTACCGATTATCTGATCTGGTGTGCATCTAAAAATTTGAAGTCCGGTTTTATTAATTGAAAGAAAACGACCATTTATATCGTTTACACAGATACCTTCCTGTGCATTCTCGAAAAGTTCCCGGTATTTTGCTTCCGAGTCAAATAGGTCTTTATAGGCCTCTTTAATCTTCTCTTCAAGTTGTTCTTTATACTGTTTAAGCTCAAAGACGTTATGTTTTAATCTTGTACATATCCTGGCATTCTGGACCACTGATGCCGCCTGTGAAGCAGCAATGGTCAGGAAATCTATCTCTTCATCCGTAAAGTGATGGGTTTCGGCCATGTAAACGTTCAACAATCCGGTAACCTTCATTCCCCGTTTCATTGGCATGAAGATCTGGGCCAAAAAGCCCACGTCTTTTGCAAGATGAAGCCACGTCTTGTCTCTGGGCTCATCAAAAATATTAGGAACAGTATAATATTTCCCGGTCTCCAGGACGACACCAGAGGGACTTGATGTTATTTCTACACCTGCTTCTTCTGCTGTTTTATTCACTTTTTCGATATAATCCGGTCCCAACCTGTACGAAGCTACCATCTTTAGTTTACCATCCGCCTCATCTACCAGCATGATGGTCCCTGAATGGGCATTCATTGTATTACATGTGATATCCAGGATTCTTTCAAGTATCCGGTCAAATTCAAGAGTAATATCTATCGAAGATATTTCGTTTAATGCTCTTAGTTTGGATTTTTCATCATTGACCATATTCCATTAAAGCTCCGGATTCTGGGGGCAGGCAATTGAATCAGCACCAATTGTGAAAAACAAGCATGTACCACAGTAATTACATTCTGATATTTGCTGCTTGTTAATAGACTTGTTGAAAAAGTCCGGGTCAGCCAACTGCGGCCTTCCAATAGCCACAAGATCAGCCTTATTTTCTGCAATGATCCTGTTAGCATATTCAAGTGTCCTGATATTTCCTACACAGATAACTGGTACATCCACCACACTGCGTATTCCTTCTGCAAGGTTCATATGTACCCCTTCGCCCATGTCCTCTGATGGGGCCATATGGTTCATGCTTGCATATGTCCCGGCAGCCACACTGATCACATCGGCACCTGCTTTAACAAGTTTGGGAGCAAATTCCCTGGTCTCATTTAATGTAAGCCCACCCTCAACAAATTCATCAGCACTGATACGACAGCAAACGGGTGTATTTCCCACGTTTTTCTTTACTCTTTCAATTATTTCAGTAAAAAATAACGTCTTGTCTTTGCCGTATTTATCAGCGCGCTTATTTGAATAAGGTGACAGGAACGCACCTATCAGGTAACCAAATGCGCCGTGGAGTTCTATTAATTCGGCTCCTGCTTTTTTTACCCTCACAGCAGCATTTACAAAGTCATCCTGGATTCTTTTTATTCTGGCTTCGTCCAGTTCTTTTGGTGTTTCATTCATGACAGGGCATGGGATTGGGGACGGTGCTACAATTGGATGCCCGGTCATCACAGACAGGGTCTGCCTTCCAGCATGGATCAACTGGACGGCGGGCACTGCACCATGCTGCTTGATGCTGGAAAAAAATTCACTGAGCGGTCCGATATGTTCATCTTTGGTTATCCGCAGGCAATTTGTATTGGGAACTCCGTCATCCGATACTGCTATACAGCCCGTGATGATAAGGCCACTGCCCCCTTTTGAAATTTTTTCATACATCCTTGTCAGTCTTTCGGTAACAAATCCATCCGGTGTTGCAAAATTTGTCTGGAATGCAGGAAAAACGATGCGGTTGGGTATCACAATATTGCTGATCTCTATTGGTTCAATGACTTTGTTTATATTCATCATCTTAAATACATTAGCTCTAAATATAAAGTTTCTCCACAACTTTCGCTTTTTACATTTTATATTCTTAATCTTGATTTATCTTATTGTAGGATATTATATATTTTAACAGCCATGGCAGAACCTCCGCCAATGCATGAGGCCGCCAGCAGCACCCACCACCACCCGATACCACCGCCCGCATCGCAGAACACTTGCGCGCGGTCTGTCGCAGTGTTTGGCTGGGACGGGAGCGCTGCTTCTCGATCGCAGTGGGGGAGAGGAGGGGCGGCCGGGTGAGTGGAGAATAAGTTCATATCAGTATATGAGGCACTCACCGCAAAGGCTGCGAAGTTCGCAAAGACGTCGTTGCATTGACTTCGCGCCCTTTGCGTTCTCTGTGGCGAAATATTTCATAAAAATTATTTTTTAACAGCTATGCCCGCCACCGGCAGCACCAACCAACACCCGAAGCCGCAGCCCTCATCTTTTCATGTGGGCGAAGCCAGCGTACACTATCGATCCCAGAAGTACGTGACCCCGGGTTCTGCGTAACGATTCTTACCACAAGAAGTTTTGCGGTGTGGGAATTTGTCAGCAGGTACTGAAGTCGTTTTATAAGATTCCATTTCCTTCGTGTGTCGCATTTGCAATCCTGGTTTGTAGCCTGTTAACATGAGACCATATCCTGAAAGAATAGGATAGCATCAAGCAATCCGGAATTCAGCCTCCTGTCGCACTCTTTGCATATAGAGGATTCTTATAGGTACCTTTTTAGATAATTAAAATAGATTTGATGCCGAAAACCAAGTGTTTTACAAGCACGGATGCAAATCGATATTTATTCAGTGATCACCAATGGAAATAGTAAAAGGCGGACCTACAAAATCCGAAATTGCAGCAATAACACTTTTAAAACTACAACCTTCTCCCGGTGATGTGATTGCTGATATAGGGTGCGGAACAGGTAGTATATCCATTCTGGCCGCCAAAAAAGCAGGTTTGGTATATGCTATTGACGCAAGGAATGAAGCAATTATAGCCACAGAAAAGAACATAAAAGAATCGCACATTAACAACATTGAATTAATTCAAGGTGAGGCACCAGGCGTGCTGGATGAACTCCCGCCACTTGACTGTGCATTCATAGGAGGGACAAAAAATATTAAACCCGTACTACAGCAATTGAAGAAAAAAGTGAAAAACAGGATAGTGGTAAATGCCGTCAGGATACAGACTGTTACAAACATCATCCAGGTCATGGCTGATCTGGAGATATTCAGTGAAGTAGTCCATGTCCAAATCTCAAAAAGCTATGAACTTGCTGGCGATATTGCATTCAAACCTTTAAACCCTGTTTATATTATTGTTGGTGATGTCAGTAAAGAAGCATACAGGGAGGAGTTTTAAATGTTGGTTGGTGTAGGACTTGGTCCGGGTGATCCTGACCTGATGACAATTAAAGCAGTTGAGACCTTGAAGCGTGCTGATATTATTTTTGTACCCGGCCGTCTGGCATCCGATCTGGTTGAACCATATGGTACGCCGCATATACTGGAATTTCCTATGACCAGGGATAAAGATGTATTACAGTCTCACTGGGAGCATAATGCTGATAAAGTGGCTGAATATGCAAGAGATGGACTGGCCGCTTTCGGTCTGATTGGTGATCCCAATTTCTTTAGTACCTTCACACACCTTAGCAGGATCATCAAACTGCGTCATCCCGGGATTCTCATTGAGACTATTCCCGGCATCAGTTCTATAACAGCTTTTGCATCCAGGACCAATATCAGTATAGATACCTCCTTTACGGTTAGTGACGGGAGCCCTGTCAATGATAAAATAATCTTAAAAGCCAGACAACCAAAAAAGATCGTCAAAACACTGCGCTTAGAAGGATTTAGTGATTTCACTCTGGCCCAGCGTTTATTCTCAGACAGCGAAGAGATAATTACGAATACAGAAGATATGCCTGAAACAGGCGATTATTTCAGTATCATCCATGCGAGGAAACAACGTGACTGATAATAAAAATAATAAAAATAGCAGTAATAGCAAAATATATTTTATAGGAGCAGGTCCCGGCGACCCTGAACTAATTACAGTAAAAGGACAAAGACTGCTTGACAGTGCTGACCTGATAGTATATGCAGGCTCACTGGTAAATCCTGAACTGCTCAGCAGTACAGATGCACAAAAGATCAACAGCTACGGGATGCGACTTGAAGATATCACCAGTACAATGGTAGAAGCTCTCAGTAGAGGTGAAAAGGTAGTCAGGCTGCACAGTGGTGACCCGTCATTATATGGTGCGATCATAGAACAGATAGATGAACTGGCAAAACACAATGTTGAAGTCGAGGTTATACCCGGAGTATCTTCTTTATTTGCCGCCAGCGCAGCACTGGGTATCCAGTTGACATTAAAAGGAGTAAGTGAAACACTGATCATTTCCAGGCCCGTTGGAGAGACCCTGGAGGAAGATGACCTAAAAGAACTATCCAGGCACGGTGCAACCATGGCAGTATTCCTGGGAACCCATACAATAGATGAAATTATGAAAACAGTGGAATATCCTCCTGATACACCTGTGGCTGTGGTCTATCATGCCTCCTGGAAAGATCAAAAGATAATCAAAGGTACAGTCGAAGATATCGCAGAAAAGGTCATATCAGCAGGACTTACCCAATCTGCTATGATACTCATCGGCGGTGTGGTGGACCCGGTACAGTACAGGAGGTCACATTTATACTCACCGCAATAATTTACCTGCAGCATAATTATGAAGCAGCCGTAAAGGTTCGGGAATGCATTGATGGAGACCTTATACTGTTTGATGATAATGCTTTTAAAAAAGCATTTTCAGGGTATGAAGCCATCATAGCGGTAATGGCATGCGGCATAGCAGTAAGGCAGCTCGCCCCCTTACTTAAGGACAAATGGGACGATCCGCCGGTAGTAGTGGTAGATGCAGGACTCAATAATGCTATATCATTATGCGGCGGTCATCATGGTGCTAATGAACTTGCAAAGCGTCTCGCAAAATGCGGAGCACGTCCGGTAATAACTACAGCTACTGAAGTACTGCACCGGCCCAGTGTGGAAAGTATAGCAGATACACTGGACTGTGAGATAGTGAACAGGGATTCCACCAGGGCAGTGAATTCCTGTCTGCTCAAGTCAGACCTGCCAGTTATCAATATCTCAGGACCAAAAGTGGTTATTGTAGACCCTGATGTTACAGTGCTTCAGAAAAAAGGAGTAGGAAAGGATGAAGCAGGGAAAGAAGGAGTAGGGAAGGAAGAAGTAGGGGAGGAAGGAGATAACCAGAAGACCGGTGTCATTGTAGGTATAGGTACCAGACGCGATGTGAGTTCAGGCAATGTGGTGGATGCTGTGGAAAAAGCTATATCCGAATGTGGATTGAAATTATCTGATGTCGAACTGTTTGCCTCTGCAACGATAAAAGAGAATGAAACAGGACTTATTGAAGCTATTTTTGGGATGGGGGGACAGATCGTATTTATTCCTGCTGAAGTGATCAATTCCATCAATGCACCTTCCACATCTGAAGCAAAAAGACTGGGACTAAAAGGCGTATGTGAACCTTGTGCACTGGCCTTGAGCCGGGAAAATAAACTGATCATGAAAAAGAAGGTATATGACAATGTCACCATCGCAATCGCACAATAACGGGATACTCTATGTAGTAGGGATCGGGCCGGGATCGCCCGAACACCTGACCATAAAAGCAGCAAATGTACTGAAGAATGCAGATATCATTATCGGTAACAGTACCTACCTCGATCAGGTCAGCCATCTCATAACCAACCAGCAGGTGATAAGATCGACAATGGGACATGAAGTAGAAAGGGCAAAAAAAGCCATCCAGCTGGCCCGGGATAATACAGTGGCTATGGTCAGCGGTGGTGATTCCAATATTTATGGTATGGCAGGTCTGGTGCTGGAAGTAGCCCGGCATGAAAATTCACAGGTAGATATTGAGATCGTGCCCGGTGTCACAGCTTTAAGTGCTGTGGCAAGTTTGCTGGGTGCTCCTGTTGTTACGGATTTTGCAGTGATCAGCCTGAGCGATCTGCTCACACCATGGGATACTATTGAGAAACGCTTGCAGGCAACGACGGGGGCAGATATGGTAATAGGTATCTATAATCCAAAAAGCAGGCAGAGGAACAACAACTTCCAAAGAGCTGTTAAAATTATCAGGCGCAGCAGGGAAGATAGCGTACCTGTAGGTATTGTTAAAAATGCGCTGCGCAGTGAAGGCGAATCAGTGATCGTAACCACACTGGGCAAAGTGCTGGAATATGACGATGACGTGGACATGAGAACTACAGTGATCATAGGAAACAGTGAATCCGGAATATGGAATTCCAGGATTATTACACCAAGGGGATATCATAAGAAATATGACTACTGATCTAATAACGAGCGCCGGACAGCATACTAAGAAAATTGATCCCGAACTTGTCCGAAGATGTATAGAACCGGGAGCTACAACTCCTGAAGCTATGACCATATCAGAAGCAGGCCGCGCTATTGCAAGAGAGATCGTAGGAGATAATGGTCCGGAGGATGGGATACGCCAGCGCTGTGTGGTAGCCACCGGAGATCCGGCAATAAAAGACCTGCTTGTGTTTAGTAATGACCCGGTTAAAGCCGGGATTAGTGCTATATCTGCGGGTGCGACTATATTTACTGATATAAGGATGGTAAAGACAGGCGTTATCAAGAAAGGACATAAATGCCAGATCGAGTGCGTACTGGATATAGAAGGTGCTCCACAACTTGCCCAAAAGTTAGGTATTACCAGGACATCAGCGGGTTTTTTGAGTGCTGCACAGGGTCTTGAGAATTCTATCATAGTTATTGGAAATGCACCTTCAGCAGCTATTACTGTTTCCCGTATGGTGGAATATGGTATCAGACCGGTCATGATCGTGGCTGTTCCTGTGGGATTTGTGAACGCTGCCGAATCAAAAGAAAGGATAAGAAATATAGATATACCATCCATAATCTGCACTGGAACCCGGGGGGGTACACCTGTGGCAGTAGCCTGCATTAATGAGATGATAATCATGTCAGGTAACGTATAGGTCCTATGACAAAAGCTGTAATGATCGCAGGGACCCATAGCGGTGTGGGTAAAACTACGGTATCGCTTGGATTAATGGCAGCACTTACACGCAGGGGTATGTCAGTCCAGCCTTTCAAGGTCGGACCCGATTTTATAGACCCTTCGCACCATACAGCTATCAGCGGTAATCCCTCCATGAACCTTGATTCTTATATCATGGGTACAAAGGGAGTGCGCAGAACCTTTTCTAAATACCAAAATTCAGACATATCCATTATCGAAGGTGTAATGGGCCTGTATGATGGTATTGAATCCAGCCAGATCGCAAGCAGTGCCCATGTTGCTAAAATATTAGGTCTACCGGTGCTGCTGGTTATCAATGTCCACGGCATGTCACGCAGCGCAGCGGCTGTGGCAAAAGGATACCAGATGCTGGACCCGGATGTTAACATTGCCGGACTGATATTAAATATGGTAGGCAGCCTCAGGCACCTTAAACTTGTGGAAGATGCGCTACGGGATGAAGGTATTGATATTCCGGTAATAGGGTCTCTTCCTTCTAACAGGGAAATTTCCCTTCCATCCAGGCATCTGGGACTTTATATGGCTCATGAGCAAATGCAGGATTATGATAAACTGGCAGATTTTATTGATGCAAATGTTGATATGAATGCTCTGCTTGAGATCTCTTTAATACCTGGTATTCAAATAAATAATGCACAGGATGAAGAACCATTTATCACTCCCGGGGACATCCATGACAGCCGAGACGTCCATGACACCCATGACATCCGTGACACCCGAGACATCCATGGCACCCGTGACACCTGGGACATCCTTGACAGCCGAGACATTCGTGACACCCGTGACCCCCGTGAGTATGAAAATGTCCTGGCACCTTCATACCAAAAAGAACCGAATACCAGGATAGGTGTGGCAATGGATGGTGCTTTTTGTTTTTATTACCAGGAAATGCTAAGTGAATTACAAAGGCTTGGTGCTGAACTGGTACTTTTCAGTCCCCTGTCAGATGCCCTGCCTGATATTGATGGATTGATACTCGGCGGCGGGTATCCTGAATTGTTTCTTGACAAACTCTCATCCGGCAGGGCCCGGACTGATATCAAAAAGGCTGCACAGGATGGGATGCCGGTATATGCGGAATGCGGCGGGTTGATGTATCTGGGAAAGAGCCTGGAGGTCAAAGGAAAAACATATAAAATGGCTGGTGTGCTGGATGCCAGGTCGAGCATGGTAGGGAGATTCCAGGCATTGGGATATACTGAAGCTGAAGTTGTGTGTGATAATCCTCTATCATTAAAGGGACAGGTATTGAGGGGACATGAGTTCCATTATTCAATAACCGAATGTGATCGTGATGCCAGGTTTGCATACAGGATGCATAGGGGGAAAGGTATAGAGGACGCAAAGGATGGACTTATGGTATATAATACCCTGGCTGGTTATATGCATACTCATCCTGCTTCTGCATCCATGGAACGGTTTGTAGGTATGTGCAGGAAATACAGCCGCAGATAGTGTGCATGAAACACAACCGCCAATATTATGCATGAAACACAACCGCTGATAATATGATCTTGATAGACCCGGTAAATAATTTTACCATACCACAGGAATGGATAGATAAGGTTACAATACCACTGGATGAACTTAAAAAGGGTGTTTCTGACGGACTGTTGGTAGTGCTTTCCAATGGAGATATCCTTGATAGGGGATTTACTACGGGAACTACAGCTGCGGCTGCTGCCAAGTCAGCTGTCCTGTCCCTGAATATAAAGGATATGATCAGGACGGTTTTTGTTCCCACACCTTGCGGCATAAGGGCAAAGCTGGATGTCAGGGCTTTAGCAGGAAGGTCAGAAGTTGTGAAAATATCGGGAGACCACGCAAGTGATGTGACCGGCGGGCTGGTGTTTGTAGCAGAAGCACATCCTGCTACGGGTATTACGTTGATAGCTGGAAATGGTATCGGTACGGTCACAAGGGGAGGCTTGCAGGTAAAGGTAGGCGAACCTGCTATTAATCCTGTACCGAAACTCCAGATAATAGATGCTATTAAGGAAGGATTGAGCGAGACCGGACTTGAGGGTGCTGTTGTTACATTATCCGTACCTGATGGTGGGAAGGTGTCAGCAAAGACATTGAATCCTGTTATTGGAGTAATGGGGGGTATCTCAGTCTTAGGTACTACCGGATTTGTCGAACCATGGAGTGACCACCTGGGTGAGGTTAAAATGGAATTGATCAGTGATGCATCCAGGGTAGTACTGACTACAGGAAGAATAGGTATGCGTTATTCCCAGATGCTGTTTCCCGAACATACAGTCGTTATGGTAGGCAGCAGGATTGATGAAGGTATACATGCATCCGGAGGCGAAACAATTATATGCGGCCTGCCAGGTCTGGTACTCAAATGGGCCGTACCTGATATTCTTGTTGCAACAGGGTTTAATACGGTACAGGAATTAATAGAAACTGATAGAAATAGTAAGTTGATCGATAATGCAGTGGCTGTTGCAGTAGAAAGATCGGAAGGTGCAAGGATCGTGCTTGTTGACAGGGATGGAGTGGTAATTCGTGACTCGGGTGGTGTGTTGTGAAGATCGTAGGTGTGGGTGTGGGTCCGGGTATGCTGACAATGGAAGCAGCAAAGGCTATACAGGATGCAGAGGTGGTTTACGGTTCAGGGCGTGCCATTGAACTGGCATCAGAACATATATGCTGTGAGACCAAACAAATAAAGGATTATTCGAGATTGCATGAACTGCCTGATAATGCGGTTGTACTGTCTACAGGAGACCCGAACCTTTCAGGACTTGGTAAATATGCCGGACCTGGTGATGAAGTGATACCTGGCATTTCTTCACTGCAGGCGGCATGTGCCAGGCTTCATATCGACCAATCTGGAATTGTAGTTATTACTGCACATGGAAGGGACCCGGCCCCTGCTGCTGTGAAACTAAGATCAGCTATGACTTTGGGATTTACTGTTTTTTTACTTCCGGCATATGAATTCGGAGTGGAGCAAGTAGCAGCAATGTTGCTAGATATGGGAATGGATGTACCTGTTGCTGTTTTTGAGCGGCTTGGATACCGGGATGAACGGGTGGAAGTGGGAAGTGTAAGTGAACCGCCATGTGTGAATTCCGGGTTGTATTGCATTATGGTGGGATATGCGATAGTGTGAAGATAAA
>JAUVLO010000091.1 GCA_030600695.1 Methanosarcinales archaeon
GTATCTACAAATTATCCAAATGCCTGGGCACAGTATTTCAACACAACTGCAGATCGCGCTGATCTTGAATATGGTACGGATTATACAATTGCTACTGACAATACATCTGCAGCCTTTGCCTTGACAGGCGGTGCGGGTGAGGATATACGATTATCTGTCCAGAAGATCACGCTGGATGTATGGATCGATGCGTAGGGGGAACTGGTTATTTTCAAATATTCATCCATGTGTCATCGGTTAAGAGTAATATTGTAATGGAACACGGATTGCACGGATGACACGGATGTGCACGGATAATAAATAAATAAATCCGTGAAAATCCGTCAAATCCGTGTCATCCGTATTCGATTTAAATTAAATTGGAGAATCGTATGAAATCATTGGTCTTTTGGAAAATAATACATACCGACTCTGTCAAACTCCTTAACCGATGACCAATGAATGGATATATAACTAAGATATCCAAAGTGGTATCTTAGTGTAACTATAATATCCATTTGACCTTAACGTGAACGATCTCTTATAGCTTACAGGGAAGTTCCAGCCTACTCTTCAACAACCTTTACCTGTTTCATCACGTCGCCCTGCCGTATAGCGTTCACCACATCCATACCTTCGGTCACCTGGCCGAATACGGTATGCATGCCGTCAAGATGGGGCTGGGGCGAGTGGGTGATAAAGAACTGGCTGCCGCCTGTATCCTTTCCGGCATGGGCCATCGAGAGTGTGCCTGCCAGGTGTTTCCTGGGATTTATCTCGCATTTTATGGTATAGCCCGGTCCGCCTGTGCCGTTACCTACGGGACAGCCGCCCTGTACCATGAAATTCGGGATAACCCTGTGGAATTTGAGCCCGTTATAGTATCCCTTGTTTATCAGCTTGACAAAATTCGCTACTGTGTTGGGAGCGTCATTTTCAAACAGTTCCAGTACAATATCGCCTTTATCGGTTCCAATTATTGCTTTTTTCATAATTACTACCTCAATGCAGGATTAATGGATGAGATTGATTTAATAGTTTATGTTCATTTAAGATTCCGGATGATGGAAAATTCTAATTACTGGAAATTGGGTATTTTGTGACTGTATATAATTTATATAACAGCCCTCTTCAGCGCAGCCTCAAACCTGTCCAGTCCGGTGTCGGCCTCCTCCCGGGTCATGACCAGCGGCGGGGAGAAACGTATAACCGAGTCGCCGCATGAAAGCAGGACAATGCCTTTCCTGAACCCTTCGAGAATTATCCTGTCACGTAAACCAGGATCAACTGACCCGTCCGGCTTGACGAACTCAACCCCTATCATCAGCCCCAGACCGCGCACATCCCCGATAACATTGTACTTCAACTGCATCTCCCTCAACCGCTGCATGATATGCCCTCCCAGTTCCTTTGCATGGCTGCCCAGATCCTCTTTTTCCATGAACTCCAGTGATGCCAGGGAAGCAGCCGATGCCAGCAGGTTGCCGCCGAATGTATTGGAGTGGGTACCCGGCGGCCAGTCCATTATTTCGCTATCCGACAGCATGGCACCCAGGGGCAGGCCGGCACCCAGTGCCTTTGCCATGCACACGATATCGGCCCTAACACCGAAATTCTCCATAGCCATGAAGGTACCTGTACGCCAGCAGCCCGACTGCACCTCATCGGCCACCATCAGCACATTATGGTCGTCACAGATGCGCCTTATCTCCTGGTGGAACTCGGGCGGCGGTACGATATAACCACCCTCGCCCTGCACCGGCTCCACAACAATGGCAGCAGTGTCATTTGGACTAAGTTCACGCTTGAAGATAAGTGACTCGATCTCCCCGGCACATGATATTCCGCAATCCGGATATTCCAGGTTGAGGGGACAGCGATAGCAGTAGGCATAATGGGCATGCACAACCCTGAGGGAGGGAAAATGTTCCTTTTGCCTGATCTTTGAACATGTCAGGGACAGCGAGCCCAGTGTCCGGCCGTGAAAAGAATTGTAATAAGCTATCATGTTCTGCCGTTTGGTCTTCCACATGGCCAGTTTGATGGCAGCTTCCACAGACTCGGTCCCGCTGTTACACAAAAACACGCGGTCATATCGGGTCAGGCTTTTCAGCTTTTCGCCCAGCTTAACAGGAGGCTCGGCATAGAAGTCAGGGAACCCGCAGTGGGCCATCTTTTCCAGTTGTGCCGATATTGCTGCCGAAACCACAGGGTTCGAATGACCCGCATTCATTACAGCGATACCTGCCACAAAATCGATGTACTCCCTGCCTTCCACATCAGTGATGACAGAACCCCTGCCACTGTCCACGACCAGTGGAAAAGGGCGGGCCAAAGATGCCGGCATTACATCACGATCGCGGTCGATGATCTCTTTAGACTTAGGTCCTGATGGTTCTATCATATTTTTTCCTCCTGGAATATCTTATTCAATCTGCGCCTTCTGGAGCCTGCCGCTGTAATCAAAATACACGGCCTTAACTTCAGTAAATTCCCTGATGGCATCAGTACCCGCTTCCCTGAATCCGTTGCCCGTGCCCTTTACTCCACCAAACGGCAGGTGTACCTCTGCGCCGATGGTTGATGAATTTATATAAGTTATCCCTGCCTCGACCTTTTCGATGGCCTTGAATGCATTTGAAATATCCCTGGTATATATGGATGAAGACAGGCCGTACATAGTATTATTTGTTACCTCAATGGCTTCATCGAATCCGGATACCGATATCAAAGCCACGACCGGTCCGAATATCTCTTCCTGGGCTATACGCATGTCCTGGTCCACTTCCGTGAATATGGTGGGTTCAAAAAAATGTCCTGGAAGTCCCGGATCTGCCAGGTTGCCGCCTGTTAACAGGTTTGCCCCTTCGTTCTTCCCGATAGCAGTATATTTCTCTATCTTCTCCAGTTGGGATAGGTTGATGACCGGACCTACATCGGTATCGGGTTTTAGCCCGTCACCCAGTTTTAGGGACCTGGTCTTAGCCAGGAGTTTTTGTGTGAACTCGTCCTTCACCTTTTCATGTACAATAACCCTGCTGGCAGCAGTGCAGCGCTGTCCTGTCGTACCAAAGGCACCCCAGACCACACCATCTACGGCAAGGTCGATATCTGCATCATCCATGATGAGGATCGGATTCTTGCCGCCCAGTTCCAGTGATACCCGTTTCATATCCTTAGCACATTCGCCCATTATCCATTTCCCTGTTTCCAGGCTGCCCGTAAATGAGATTGCCCTGATACCGGGATGATGGACTACGGCCTGCCCCACCGTGCCCCCTGGCCCGAACACCAGGTTTACCACACCGGGCGGCAGTCCTGCTTCCATAAGTATTTCCACCAGCTTGATTGTCAAGAGCGGTGTATCGCTGGCAGGTTTCATTACAATAGTGTTCCCTGCCACCAGTGCAGGCATTATCTTCCAGGCAGGAATGGCCATGGGAAAGTTCCAGGGAGTGATCATACCTATCACTCCGATCGGGCGCAGCACTGTCATGCAGAACTTATCCTTCAACTCCGAGGTGGTGGTCTCGCCGAACATCCGCCGCCCTTCCCCGGCAGCGTACAGGGTGATGTCGATGGCTTCCTGAACATCCCCGCGGGTCTCTGCCAGGACCTTGCCCATCTCTTTTGTCATAAGGGCCGCCAGGTCGTCCTTTCTCTCTTCCAGCATACGGGCGGCCTTGAACAGCACCAGTGCACGCCCAGGCGGCGGGGTCTCGCTCCATGTTCCAAAAGTATTCGAGGCGGCTTCTACTGCCCGGTCCACGTCGTCTTCGGATGCTACCTGAAGCGTTGCCAGTTTCTCAAGGGTTGCAGGATTGATATCATCAAAAGTTTCGCTTGTTGATGAATCAGTCCACTCTCCGTTGATGAATAATTTATACTCTTGCATAATAATTCCCCTGAAGAACATTGTAAATTATGGGTATTAAGTGTTTGCTGTCTGCGGTACTGTTCCATAATCCAGTTATGGGCTATAAGTATTCATGACCCTTGATGCCCAGCCATGACCGTGAAAATGTTGGTTCCTTTCAAACAGTGGTAATTCCACGCTGGTCACCGGTAAGCTCAGGGGACCCGGAGACCCGGATGCTGTATGAAGCCGTGCAGGTGGGCACTGTTGGAAAAAATGTGTGGAACCAGCTGGGTTGTACCAGCAGTGGAACGGGTGGTATGAAGGGGTTGTGGAGGAGCGGTCGGGAGGTGTGGTAAATGAGATGCAGTTTGTGTATGACTAAAACCACAGTAATTTTTTTAAAAGTGGAGAATGATCATTATTCCTGCAAATCCTTTAGTGACTTTACTTCTAATAAATGATGTCTATACAAATCCCGCAATGATTTTTTTTGCATATGATGGTCTTCTGTCCATAAAACAGAGGCATTTGTTTGTATTGCTGTTGCGACATGTACCGCATCAGCTGCATATAGATTATACTCAATTTCAATAAATTTTGCTAAATATATAACATCGGATACAGAAATCTTTCGTAAAGCTCCGATATTCATCAGTTCTATTAATACATCAAAGGTTTCATTCACCTTTTCTTTTGGATAGCTGGCTTTGACCAATGCCCTTACAACTTCTAATGTTATCCATTCATTTACGACAAAATCAGCTTCCAATCCAATGATACGTTGAAGTAAAGTATGCGCTTCGTTTTCAAATAACTCACCTTTATGAAACCACTTGACTGCAATGGAAGCATCGATACACTGAGTCACTTGTCTTCCTCTGAATGAATCGATTCTACAATATCTGAAAGTCCAGGATATTTTTCTGTGTCTTCCCTGATGCTTTCTATCCTGGTTTTTATTTTTGCCAGTTCATATCGTTTCACAAGTAGGCGGATTGCTTCATTCACTGCTTCGGTCCGGTTTCGAAAATAGCCAGCTTTAACAATCTTATCCAGTTCATCTACAAGAAATGGAGTGGTACGTACATTTACCTGAACACTTGACAAGATATCACCTGTAATACATATGTAACGCATTAGATATATTATTTGCTTAAATTGATATTTTTCCCTCTACAATTTTTATCTCCTCACTGATAAAACCATATAGCCTGTAGACTATCTGGTCGATCGGCTCATCCGTAGCCTTGAATCTGCCAATGAGAGGCGTCTGTCTGTCCATGCGTCCGGAGCGCCCGGATATTCGCAGTACAGCGCTTTCACCTCATCCACAAGGGCGGCGCGGCGGCCGGGGTAATTCCACGCTGGTTATCGGTAAGCTCAGGGGACCCGAGACCCGGATACGATACGGGGCCGTGCAGGTGGGTACTGCCGGGAACCCGGTACAGGGGACCAAGTTGCTATCATGGCTCTGTGAGAATAGATGGAATATATTAATATACTATCAGTATCTTAGTAATACTGATATCATTGATCGAGTTTCATAAAGCTACAATAAAATACACAATACATGCATCCAATCGATTAAAAGAACGTTTCCAGATGAAGACCGATGAAGTACGGCATTACCTGAAAACAGGTAAACATATAAAAAAGGTCAATAAAGATGGAGATGTTGGGATTATCCAAAATGAGATTGGAGGTGCAAGGATACGCTTCGTTTACACGGTTAGAAGCGGAACGCTCTACATATTAACAATAGAGGAATAAAATATGACAAAATGCCCCTTATGCGAAACAGATATGAAAACAGAACGTAAGGAGATAGAAAAAGGCGTTTGGGCTACTGTTGAGGTCTGCCCTCAATGTAAAGACGAATGGATAGATGAAAAAGAACACGACATGCTTGTAGATCTATTTAAGCGCAAAACCTTCAACCTTGGTGGGAGTATTGCTGTCAGAATACCAAAGGAAATAGCTGATGCCCTTTCCATACATGAAGGAACCGAAGTAAACTTCTCTGTGCAAAATAAAAAGATAATAATATCTAAAACTACCGCATAGACCTCATTGTACTCTGTTAACAGGCTTATTTTTCTTAAACTCTGCAAATGATGTCTATCATGCGCTCTGCCAAGTAGGCAAGCAGGTCTTGCACCATATCCGATTCCTCAGGCCCTGCCGCCAGCCGCAATCCCACGAAGTCCGGCAGCCTGTCCATGCTGTCCGGCGCGCCCGGGTATTCGCAGTACAGCGCCTTTGCCTCACCCACAAGGGCGGTGCGGCGGTCTGAGTAATTCCACGCTGGTCATCGGTAAGCTCAGGGGACCCGATACCCGGATGCTGTACGAAGCCGTGCAGGTGGGCACTGCCGGGAACTCGGTGCTGGGGACCATTCACGGTGCGTCCGCCCGGCGGTCTGCGAGCGGATAGAGGGGGCTTCGGGCGGTGCCTGAACAGTCCTTTAAAGCCACGGACGCAGTGGCGATATGCTCCGATTGAGGATAGGCGGGGGCATGTGCAATTACATAGTGTTCAGTCCAAAATACAGGGGCAGGGTGCAGGTTGGTGATAGGGCGCTGGTGGCAGGGGCGGTTATCAGGGGAATATGTGAGGAAATGGATATTGAGGTTATAGATATGGCTGTTAATCCTGATTATGTGGCCCTGTTCATTAAATGTCTACCAAAGTATTCCGTAAGTTATTTATCCAAGATGATAAAAAGAAGTAGTAGAGAACTCAAAAAAGAATTTCCCCGCTTGAAGGAATGGTATGGAGATCATCTATGGGCACCAAGTTGCCATCATGGCTTTGTGGGGAATGGATGGGATGTTGTCGGGAAGTATATTTTAGCACATAATTCGCATGAATATAATAGATAATAAATCCAAAAATCGCTATATTCAGGCCCGGTACATTTGTACGGATATATCGGTGACTGCGGGATGGGGAGTTTATGCTCGGTAGGGAGATAAATATTCAGAAAAACCAAATGTAAAGTTAAATATAGGCGCGTATTGAATATTATAACTAATTTTATCGCGAACCAGAAGAAACTCCATTAGTGAAGTTAAAGATAGCAAATTCCATTTTATTATTCGGGCAATGATTAAATGATGTATTTAGATTCACAGACGGCAGAAATATTAGGCTGGCTTTTCATTACTTTATATCCCAAGTTTGACATTTTGATTTCTTGCTGATTGTATCCTTCATTTACAGTTCCATAATTCGTTTTTTTAATGCTTTTTTCCCACACTATTTGACAGATGCATTACAATCTATTGAATGCGATTTTTATGATTATTAACTTG
>JAUVLO010000027.1 GCA_030600695.1 Methanosarcinales archaeon
ACGGATAAAAAATAAATCCGTGAAAATCCGTCAAATCCGTGTCATCCGTATTCGATTTAAATTAAATTGGAGAATCGTATGAAATTATTGGTCTTTTGGAAAATAATATATACCGACTCTGTCAAACTCCTTAACCGATGACTAATGCAATGGATTGTTAAGATATCCAGGTTGTGGGTTTCAGGGTTTGGATAGATAAGATGCGGATTGTATGAGAACTAAAAACCGATTCTTAACAATATAATTCAAGCTATTCCAGTCAATTTTTAACACACGGGAAAAGTATTTAACCAGTTATGGTCTATCATAATGTTAATAATAATGATAATGATAATAGAAATTATAAGATTAAGGCATTATTTTCATGTTCATCTAAAAAGTGTAAATCAATACTTGGGGAGTAATCATGGGAAACCCGAATTGCAGAACCAGACTTATTTATGCACCTCCTGCACCACCTGCACAGGTTTGCAACCTTGCCACACATAGGCTTACTGAAGTAGATCTACAACAACCGGCAGCCCTGATATCATTTCAGGACAGGGAGGTGGGGCGCCCGTGAACAGCACAGATCAACTGGTCGTCTTTACCCTGGATGAGAACCGTTATGCGCTGTATCTTTCAGCCGTAGAAAGAGTCGTGCGTATGGTTGAGATCACTCCTCTGCCAAAGGCACCCGGGATCGTTCTTGGTGTGATCAATCTGCAGGGACAGGTCATACCGGTCATAAATATGCGCAGGCGCTTTAATTTAGCAGACAGGGAAATTGAGCTGGGCGATCAGTTAGTAATCGCCCGCACACCGCAGCAGAGCATTGCATTTGCCGCAGAATCCGTAAGCGGTGTTATTGAATGCCCCAAACAAAAGGTCATTGAAGCCGAAAATATCCTTCCCGGCATGGAATATGTTGAAGGCGTGGTAAAACTTAAAGACGGTCTGATCCTTATTCACAACCTCGATACATTTCTTTCCCTTGAAGAAGCGGAGATGCTGGATAATGCATTAGAGAGATCAAGGAGGGATAAATGACTGACCGCATTCCAGACACCCTGCTCTTGCAGTTGAGTGAATTCGTGGCCGACCGGATCGGCCTGGACTTTCCAAAAAAGCGCTGGGATGACCTTGAATGTAAGATATACCCTGCCGCTAAAGAGTTCGGTTTTAAGGATGCGCAATCGTGCGCCAGGTGGCTGCTGTCTTCACCGCTCACAAAGAGCCAGATAGAGATACTGGCAAGCCATCTTACTGTTGGGGAAACCTATTTCTTCAGGCAGAATAAAAGTTTTGAGGTACTTGAAAAGCATATTTTACCTGAATTGATCCACTCCCGCCGGGGAACCGAACAGCGTTTGAGGATATGGAGCGTCGGCTGCTCGACCGGTGAGGAGGCATATTCCATAGCCATCCTGCTCAGCAAACTGATCCCTGACTGTAAGGACTGGAACATTACCATTCTGGCAACAGATATCAACCCGCATTTCCTCAGGAAAGCTTCAGAGGGCGTGTACGGTGACTGGTCATTTCGCGATACACCGCAGTGGGTTAAGGAAAGATATTTCAAAGAGAGAGATGACGGCCTTTTAGAGATTATTCCCCATATCAAGGAGATGGTGACGTTTTCCTATCATAATCTGGCAGAAGATACATATCCGTCGCTCCTGAACAACACCAATGCAATGGACATCATCTTCTGCTGCAATGTGTTGATGTATTTTACACCCGGGCATGCGAAGAAAGTGATCGATAATCTTAACCACTCCCTTGTTGACGACGGCTGGCTCATTGTCAGTCCCAGCGAGGCTTCCCATGTTCTTTTTTCACAGTTCACAACAGTCGATTTTCCTGGTGCGATCCTCTACAGGAAAGATGGCAATGTCCCGCACACAGTGGAATTTCTTCAGGTCAGGCCGGATAAAGAAGCGAACGTATCACTTCAAACCCCTGCCGAATTTACTACAGAAATTAAGCCAGAGGTCACGTTCCCGGGAGAACATAAAGAAACTCTGCCGAAACGGCCTGAGCCGTCCATTTCACCAGCGATTGAAGAACAAAAGACTGCAGGATCACATAACCCTTATGCGGAGGCTTGGGCGCTGTATCAGCAGGGCAGGTATGCCGAAGCCGCGGATAGAATTCTTAAGCGTATCGCAGACGACCAGAAAGATCCTAAAGCGGCCCACCTCCTGGCGCGGGCCTATGCCAACCAGGGCAGACTTACCGAAGCGCTTGAGTGGTGTGAAAAAGCAATTGCTGCCGACAAGCTCAATTCAGGATTGCATTATCTGCGCTCTGCCATCCTTCAGGAACAGGGCCTGATCGACGATGCGGTTATACCGCTCAAACAGGCGCTCTATCTTGACCAGGACTTTGTGCTTGCCCATTTTGCGCTTGGTGATCTCGCCATGCGGCAGGGCAGGCGCAGGGAATCGAACAAACATTTCAAGAATGCTCTTTTGCTCCTGCGCAGCTATGATCATGAAGATATCCTGCCTGAGTCAGAGGGCATTACCGCTGGCAGGCTCTCTGATATCATAGCCTCAATAACAGGTGAGGAGGGATCGGTATGATTAAGAATATGTCAGATGAAAAGCACACAGCTTCGATAGACTGGAGCGAAATACACCGCAATCTGGCACATGCCCGGGCGGTTATCGAGCAGGAATGGATGCCGTCTGCCAGTGAAAAGAAACGAATCTTAAAAGAAAGAGCGATAGCACTGGCACAGGAACCGGAAGATAAAGACACAGCCGAAGAGTATCTCGAAGTTGTGGAGTTCCTCCTGGCATACGAAAAGTACGGTATCGAGTCAGGCTATGTCAGCGAGGTCTATCCGATGAAGGAACTTACACCGCTGCCGTGCACGCCGCCTTTTATTCTGGGCATTATCAATGTTCGGGGACAGATCATCTCGGTCATAGATATCAAGAAATTCTTTGATCTTCCTGATAAGGGGTTGACCGACCTCAATAAGGTCATTATTGTTACTGACGGTAAAATGGAGTTCGGTATTCTGGCAGATGTCATTCTCGGTGTACGCAGTGTTGCGCTTGGCGAACTGCAGCCCTCGCTCCCCACATTGACGGGGGTCCGTGCTGAGTACCTGAAAGGGGTGACAGAGGAACGCTTTATAATTCTCGATGTGGCGAAGATTCTTTCAGATGAGAAAATAATTGTTCACGATGAAGTATAGTTGGAGATAGAATAATTAAATGACTAAATAATTAAATGATAAAATAATTAAATAATTAATAAATGGAAGGGAGAAAATCATGGATATTGGTAAGAAAATCTTAGGAGGATACTTGACCGTACTGGTGATGCTGGTGATTATAACAGGGGCTGCATTCTATTCCCTCAATATCATCCAGGATTCGTACAGCGAATTTATTGATGTGAGGGAAAGGCAGGTCGATGCCGCTAATGAACTCAGGTTCGAGGTCAGGGACCAGGTCGCCCACTACCGCGCCATTCTCCTCTATCCCGACAAACAGCAGGAGTATCTGGATGATCTGCAGGAGGATTACCGGCAGTTCGATGAGATCATAGCCGAAATGCGAAACAGGGGTCTCACTGATGAAGAAGTCATTATTTTGAATGACATTGATAACCTGCATGTGAGACATGAGCAGGCACAGCAAAATGTCATTGCCCTTGCACAGCAGGGAAACTACACAGAGGCGCTTGAACTTGGCATTGCGGAGGTCCGCCCCCTCACATATGAATTAATAGGGAAAGCTGAGGAGTTCGGCGAACTGCAGATGAGTTTGCAGGCTAAAGAGCGGGCAGAGGTCACGGCGATAGTGAACCGCCTATCCACTCTAATGACCGTGATCTCGATCCTTGCCATTATTTTCGGCCTGGCATTCGCTTTCCTGCTCACCCGGACGATCACCAGTCAGCTGCGTGACAGTATCGCCATGCTGTCTTCTTCATCGGCCCAGATACTGGCCACCACGACCCAGGTTGCCTCCAGTTCTGAAGAAACGGCAACGGCTGCAAGTGAAACCACCACAACGGTGGAAGAGGTCAGGCAGACTGCCCAGGTCTCAACCAATAAAGCAAAGGATGTTTCTGAAAATGCACAAAAGACTGCGCAGGTATCCCAGAGCGGCCTCAAATCCGTGGAAGAGAGCATTGAAGGAATGAATGATATCAGGGAACAGATGGAGTCCATTGCAGAAACCATAGTGATGCTCAGTGAACAGACCCAGACCATAGGGGGGATCATTGCCACTGTCAATGATGTGGCAGAACAGTCCAATCTCCTTGCAGTCAATGCATCCATTGAAGCTGCCAAAGCAGGTGAGCAGGGCAAGGGGTTCGCCGTAGTCGCACAGGAGGTAAGGAATCTTGCAGAACAATCCAAAGAGGCTACAGTGCAGGTCCGGGTGATCCTGAGTGATATTCAAAAGGCTGTGAACGCAGCAGTGATGGCAACTGAACAGGGCACCAAGTCGGTAGAGGCAGGTATGAAGCAAACCACAGAAGCAGGCGAATCCATCCGGATGCTGGCCAACAGCATTGTCGAATCCTCACAGTCAGCCACCCAGATAGCTGCATCCAGCCAGCAGCAGCTCGTGGGTATGGACCAGATCGCTTTGGCCATGGCGAATATCAAACAGGCTACCTCGCAAAATGTAAGCGGAATAAAGCAGGCAGAAGAGGCGATAAAAAATCTCGCTGAACTGGCAGGGCAATTGAGTTCAATGATAGAAACCAAAAAAAAGTAGGATAACAGCATGTAAAGGTTGAGCCGGTATGGGTACAGAGAATAACGAATTCCTGGAAAAACTCAGGGAAACTTTCAAGATCGAGGCAGAGGAGCATATCAATGTAATATCTTCCGGTCTCATTGAACTGGAGAAAGCGCAGGCTGTTGAAAAGCAGATGGGGATCATCGAGACGGTCTTCAGGGAGGCCCACAGTTTAAAAGGCGCTGCCCGTGCCGTGAACATGATAGATATCGAATCGGTCTGCCAGAACCTGGAGAGTGTCTTTGCGGCATTGAAACGTAAAGAGACTGCCCTGTCCCCCGAACTTTTTGATGTGCTTCACCAGACAGTTGATACTCTCAACACGCTTCTTTTATCTGCAGGGGCCAAACGTTCCGCTTCAGAGAGATCTATGATAAAGGAACTTACCCGGGGACTTAAAAGTGCAGCCGAGGGTGTTGTGCAGCCGCCCGGAATGAAAGAAACGGAAAAGATAGAACCGGAAAAGATAAAATCAAAAGTACCTGCTGCTGCGCAGGCAATAGAAGCACCTCCAAGCATGGCTGTGGAAAAAACAGTACTCACAGGGACTGTCAGAATATCCACAACAAAGCTTGATTCGATCCTGCTTCAGGCAGAGGAACTGCTTTCTGTAAAACAGTCGGCCGTTCACCGCGGCGCTGAACTGCGGGAAATAACAGTCTCTTTTGCTCAATGGAAAAAGGAGTGGGAGAAGATCCAGCATGATGTGCGCACTATTTATCGGGCACTGGAGAAGAATAGTGAACAAAGTATTGAGAACCACCACGCGGACCCGCGAGGGAAAATAGATCCGCTGGCAATGAAAGGTGGGGGAAGTTATACTTCATTTACTGTGAAAAACCTTGAGTTCCTGGAGTGGAACAGCACTTATGTCAGGTCACTGGAGCATAGACTTGCTGCACTGCACAGGTCATGCGAAGATGATTACCGCTTACTTGATAAAATAGTAGAAGGTCTCCTGGATGACATGAAGACAGTGTTGATGCTTCCGTTCTCATCCCTCCTGGATATTTTTCCGGCATTCGTCCGCAAGCTCTCCCGTGATCACGGAAAGGAGGCGGAACTGGTGATAAGGGGGGAAGATATTAAAATTGACAAACGGATCCTGGATGAGATGAAAGACCCCCTCATCCATCTGGTGCGAAACTGCATAGATCACGGTATTGAAAAACCTGAGGAACGGGTACAAAAAAACAAGCCGCCGCACGGGACTATTACAATCATAGTCTCGCAAAAAAACAGCCACCACGTTGAAATACTCGTTTCCGATGACGGGGCAGGGATCGACCTTGCAAAAGTGAAGTCGGCAGCCGTAAAACTCGGCATTATCACAGACAATGAAGCTGGGAAGCTGAATGACCAGGAGGTGCAGTCGCTCATTTTCCTCTCAGGGGTCTCCACCAGTCCCATTGTCACAGACATCTCAGGCAGGGGGCTCGGTCTTTCCATTGTGGGTGAGAAGGTAGTAAAACTGGGCGGGACCGTCTCTCTTGAAACACATCCCGGTACCGGGACAGCGTGCCGGATCCTTCTTCCGCTTACACTTGCCACCTTCCGCGGGATTCTCATTTGCGTGGATGAATATCTCTTTGTACTTCCTACGACAAATGTAGAACAGGTGGTGAGAGTGAACAAAGAGCAGATCAAAACAGTGGAAAACCGTGAGACGATCCAGCTTAACGGACAGGCTGTTTCGCTTGTCCGGCTTGCAGATGTGCTAAAGTTCGCCCAAAAGGACACGGCAGGTGAATCTGCAGATCTCCTGCAGGTTGTCGTTATTGGTTCGGCAGAGAAGCGCATTGCATTTACCGTGGATAGTGTTCTCAGCGAACAGGAAGTGCTGGTGAAAAAACTAGGCCCCCAGCTTACCCGTGTGCCGAACATTGCCGGTGCAACTGTCCTGGGCACAGGGAAAGTGGTACCTATTCTCAATGTCCCTGACCTGATGAGATCTGCAGTACAGGTGATGGGTGGTCCCGTCCTGCCGGCAGCCGCTCCTGTGGAAAAAGAGGAAATCAAGCGAAAATCCATACTTGTGGTGGAAGATTCCATCACCGCACGGACGCTGCTGAAGAATATCCTGGAGTCGTCTGGGTATGATGTAAAAACCGCTGTGGATGGTATTGATGCGTTTACAATAATGAAAACCGAAAGCTTTGATCTGGTGGTGTCTGATGTTGATATGCCGAGAATGAACGGATTTGACCTTACGGCAAAGATCCGAAGAGACAAAGAACTTTCCGGGCTGCCAGTTGTGCTGGTGACGGCACTTGAGTCCAGGGAGGACAGGGAGCGCGGGATCGATGCGGGTGCGAATGCATATATCATAAAGAGCAGTTTCGACCAGAGCAACCTGCTGGAAGTTATTCGAAGATTGATCTGATGGGAGGATAAATTATTGATCAAGGTCCTGATTGTGGAAGATTCACCGGTTGTGCGGGAATTCCTGGTCCACATTCTCAGTTCTGATAAGAAGATACAGGTGATCGGAACTGCAAGCAATGGAAAGGAAGCCATTGAAGCTGTGAAGCGCAGGAAGCCCGATATTATTACCATGGACATCACCATGCCGAAGATGAACGGTTTCGATGCCACCCGCAGGATCATGGAAACCAATCCCACGCCAATAATCATTGTTACCGGGACCCATGATACCAAAGAAGCGGCAATCATATTCCGGGCAGTGGAGGCGGGTGCACTGGCCTTAGTACAAAGACCGGAGGGTATTGGCCATCCCGACCATGAGGCAGCAGCAGATGAACTTGTCAGGACAGTAAAACTGATGTCTGAAGTCAAGGTCGTGAGACGGTGGCCCCGCTCAGGACTAAAAACGGAAATACCTGCAGTTATACCCGTGGCAGGAGTGGAACCCGGGAAAATAGAAGCCGATGTCAGAGTCGTTGCTATAGGTGCATCTACCGGCGGTCCCCTGGCACTTCAAACAATCCTGTCCCGGCTCCCAAAAGACTTTCCTGTTCCCGTGCTGGTCACCCAGCATATGGCGGCAGGTTTCATCCATGGATTTGCGGAGTGGCTGGGTCAAAGGTCAGACCTGCCTGTTCATGTTGCCACACACGGCGAGTACATCCTTCCGGGACACATCTATATTGCCCCTGATGGATCCCACATGGGGGTGAGGATCGGAGGTCAGGTAATACTGAGCAAGGATGAGCCTGAAAATGGTATTAGGCCATCGGTTTCTTATCTTTTCCGTTCAATTCTAGATCTCTACGGACAGGACGCAGCAGGTGTGCTGCTCACAGGGATGGGACAAGACGGTGCAAAGGAATTGAAGCTGTTGAAAGAAAAAGGTGCCGTTACTATTGCGCAGGATAAAGAAAGTTCTGTAGTCCACGGTATGCCGGGACAGGCAATAAGACTTGATGCAGCAACATGTGTGCTTGCGCCAGAGGGGATCGCAACAGCATTGATAGGTATAGTTAATAAAGAAAAAAGGAGAATGAATTATCATGCCCGATAAAATAACAGCATATGGGGGTGCAGAAATCCTCATCGCCGAGGACAGCCCCACACAGGCCGAGCAATTGAAGCATCTGCTGGAAAAGGCAGGGTACACGGTCAGGGCCACAGCCAATGGTAAACAGGCGCTGGAAGCTGCACAGGACCGCAGGCCGGCGCTTATCATCAGCGATATCGTGATGCCTGAGATGAACGGTTTTGAATTCTGCCGTCATATCAAGAAGGACGAGGAACTCAAAAATATTCCTGTCATTCTTTTGACCGCACTTTCAGACTCCTGTGATATTATGAGGGGGCTGCAGTGCGGGGCTGATAACTTCATCACCAAGCCTTATGATGAAGATTATCTGCTATCCCGCGTTCAGTATGCTCTTTTGAACAGGGGGCTGCGCGAGAGCGAAAGAACGGAAATCGGAGTGGAGGTTTTCTTTTCCGGTGAAAAGTACCACATCACCTCAGACCGGCTGCAGATACTGAACCTGCTGCTGTCCACCTACGAGGCTGCCGTGCAAAAGAACTCAGAACTGGTCAAGGCACAGGATGAACTGAGGACACTGAACGAATATCTGGAGCAGATAGTGGAAGAGAGGACTATCGCTCTTGTGACAGAGATTGCCGAGCGCAAGCGGGCTGAAGAGCAGCTGCGTACGGTTTCATTATATGCACGCGGTCTTATAGAGGCAAGTCTCGACCCCTTCGTTACCATCAATAAAGAGGGTAAGATCACGGATGTGAATAAGGCTGCCGAACAGGTTACAGGCGTTTCCCGTGAAAATCTTGTAGGCAGCGCTTTCTCGCAATATTTCACAGAACCCGAACAGGCCTTGAAGTGTTGTAAACATGTGTTCTCGGAGGGGTTTGTAAAAGATTATCCACTCTTATTCTGCCACACGTCAGGCCATATGACAGATGTGCTGTTCAATGCCACTGTATATAGGAACGAGGCAGGGGAAGTGCAGGGTGTATTTGCAGCCGCCCGTGATGTCACCGTGCGCAAAAAGGCCGAGGAGCTGCGCATTGAGAACGCACGCCTTACCAGTGTAAGTAAGATAAAAAGTGAATTCCTGGCAAATATGAGCCATGAACTCAGGACCCCTTTGAATTCGATCATCGGCTTTTCAGAGCTCCTGAAGCTGAATTACGATGGAGAATTGAATGAAAAACAGGAGGAATATGTGGATTACGTTCATTCGAGCGGCAAATTCCTGCTCAGCCTTATCAATGATATACTCGACCTGAGTAAGGTGGAAGCGGGAAAAATAGAACTGGTGCCCGAGAAGATATCCCTGTCCGATACTGTAAATGAAACACTGAACCTTATAAATGAAAAAGCAGCGAAACATAATGTAATTCTGGAAGTTGAACTCGACCCTGAAGCGGACTTTATAGAAGTGGATAAAACGAGGGTCAAGCAGATACTTTTCAACCTGCTCGGCAATGCAGTGAAATTCAGCAAAGAAGATGGGGGAAAGGTAACCGTAACTGCCAAAAAAGCAGGTTCAATGGTGCAGGTCTCGGTCTCTGATACAGGCATTGGGATCAAGGAAGAGGACATGGGAAAACTATTCAAGGAATTCCAGCAGCTCGATTCAGGTATATCCCGGGCATACGAGGGAACGGGACTTGGGCTTGTCATTTCAAAGAAGCTGGTGGAACTGCACGGAGGCACGATCACGGTCGAGAGCAAGTACGGTGAAGGGAGTACCTTTACCTTTTCACTGCCCATCGTAGCAAAAATTACGGGGGTAGAATAGATGACATCGGTACTTGTGGTAGAAGATGACCCTCTTAATATGAAACTGGTTTTCGAGATATTGGAAATGCAGGATTTTACCCAGGCAGGGGTAGTGAACGGCGCAGATGCAATCGAGAAGACAGAAAAAGAAGTTTTTGACCTGATCCTTATGAATATCGGCCTGCCTGATATGGATGGCATAGAAGTAACGAAAATCATAAAGAGCAGGACATCATATAAAGACGTACCGGTAGTTGCATTGACCTCATTTGCAATGAAGGAAGATGCAGAAAGGATCATGGCGGAAGGCTTTAACGAATACATGCAAAAACCCATAGAAGTGACCGACTTTGTGCAAAGATTGAAGAAATACAGGAAGTAATATAAATGCCGGATAAAAATACTGAAAAGATCCTGGTGGTAGACGACCAGCCCGTAAATGTTAAACTCATTACAGCTTATCTTGAAAAGGACTATGAAATAATCCCGGCCTACAGCGGGGAAGAAGCCCTTGAAAAAGTAAGAACAGATAAGCCCGATATTGTGTTGCTGGATATTATGATGCCGGGGATTAGCGGTTACGAGGTATGTGAAAGAATAAAGCAGCAGGATACCACCCGCTTCATGCCTGTGGTAATGATCACGGCCCTTTCCGAACTTGAGGACAAGATCAAGGGCATTGAGGCAGGTGCTGACGATTTTCTTACCAAGCCCATAAACAGTCTTGAGTTGATCACCCGCGTAAGATCCCTGCTCAAGTCAAAATATTTTCACGACCAGCTTATAAGAAGCAAGGAAATAATAGAGGCACAGAACGATTTAAAGACCATAATGGCCGACCTTCTCCCCTTCCTGCTGAGAGATATACATCCTGATAAAAAGACCGAAGTCATACGGCAGATGAGTCAACAGGTAGAAGATTACCTCTGGACAAAATATATCCAGGAAATGCCGGCAGATATATCACAGACGGCCGGGATATCATGCAGTATTATGAACCGGCTGGGAGGAAGTTTCTCAGTTGAGACGATTGACGACAGGGGCTTTACTGCAAAGAATATTAAATGTCCCTGGGCTGACAGCAACATAAACCCTGTGCTCTGCATGTTGACAAAGGCCATTTTTACAAGGATCGGTATGAGAGTGTATGATAATATCCAGGTAGATATTGAAAAAACCATAGCGGGTGGGGATGGTTACTGCTTATTGAAATTAACCAGGTCCGGGCATTGATCGTTTACGAATATTAATATATCATTGATAAGAAAAATTGATAAGAAAAGAACAGGAACATATTAATTTTATTAGGGAGGAAAACTTTATGAAGCGAATTTCAACAGGTATACCTAAATTTGACACCGAACTGGAAGGGGGCTATCCTGAAGGTAAAGGAATCTTAATATCAGGTAACACGGGTTCAGGAAAGACGGTCCTGGGATTACACCTGGTATACCGGGCATGTATGGACAATAAGAACTGTTTGTACATTGCCACTGAGGAAACGCCGGAAGATATACTCGTGCAGGCCGGATCACTGGGAATGGATCTCAGACAATTCTATGACGATGGAAAGCTGGTGATCCAGCGGATCTACGAAGAGCGGGTATATGAGGCCATTAGCAGTGTGGAGTGGGGCACGGACAGACCGTTATCATCAGACATTATAAAATTAAAGGATATTATTACCGGGATAAACGACATTGTGATAATAGATAATATAGGGGTATTCACTCTTACTATGCCGCTGGATGTTTTCAGGGCTCAATTCGATGCTTTGAATCATATGCTGTCAAAACAGGGACTCACTACTGTTTATATTATGGATGAAACTTCTAATAGAAGAACTGATTATGTTGCAGCTTATTCTGTGTACGGCGTAATAAAACTATCAAGAAAGGAAAATCCTTATACAAATAAACATGAACGGTATCTGGAAGTTGCCAAAATGAGAAACACCCAGATCCCTGAAGAACCGATCATGCTTAAAATAGCACCTGAAAAAGGTATTGTTTTTCTTTCTGATTGATATGTTTTTTCCCGGTTGGCTTAAAATATAATGAACTGCAGCGAATGGAAAGGAATTGATATGGAAAGAATACACACAGGGATAGAGGAGTTAGATAGCAAGATCGATGGAGGTTATCCGCTCAATCGAACGATGTTAGTAACAGGTACAACCGGGTCCGGGAAGACGATCGTGGGTCTTCATATGATATCAAGGGGGTGCCTTGAAGGCAAGAAATGTATGATCATTGCCACAGAAGAACCAGCCGAGGATATCCTGGCCCAGGCAGAATCTCTTGGAATGGATGTCAGGAAATACTATGAAAACGGTTCCCTGATCATAGACCGGGTATATGAAGAACGTACAATACATGCCAGGAATGTACTGGCCTATGGAATCGAAGAGATTGATGACCTCCAGTCCAATCTTCTCGGACTGCTGGACAGGATCCCGGATGATATCGATATTCTCCTGGTGGACAATATAGGGGTTTTTACCCTGAATATGTCACCCAATGAGTTCCGGGCACAGTTTGATTCTTTGATCTACGGTTTCGGTAAAAAGAATCTCACATCCATGGTGATATCAGATATGGCATCTGATGATCGTACGGGCGGCATTGCTGTATATTCCGTTTACGGGGTCATAAAAACTTCAGTGCAGGATGACCCATATACAGGAGTTAGACAACGTTTTTTAGAAATTATAAAGATCCGGAATACCAGGATCCCACTTGATCCCCTCCGGTTTGAGATAAACCCGAATGGCATTGTTTTTTTGAAAAAGGAAAAGACATAATATAATAAGCGAAAATCTACTTTCTACTGGCTTGTTTACACTGGATAAAGAACTTGATCCTTGAGCTTTTCAGCCGCATACCTGGCGAAATATGTAAGTATCATATCAGCCCCGGCCCGTTTGATAGATATAAGGGATTCCATAATGGCACTCTCATCCAGCCAACCCTGGTCAACCGCTCCCCTTATCATTGAATATTCGCCGCTAACATTATACGCTGCCGTTGGCATTCCGAACTCGTGCTTGACCCGGTAGACCAGGTCCAGGTACGGCAGGGCCGGTTTCACCATTACGATATCTGCCCCTTCCTCGATATCCTGCTGCACCTCACGCATGGCCTCGTTGCTGTTGCCGGGGTCCATCTGGTATGTGGAGCGGTCCCCGAAACTGTATCCTGAATCCGCAGCATCCCGAAACGGGCCGTAGAACGATGATGAGTACTTGGCAGCATAGGACATGATCGGTGTGTTCGTAAAACCGTTCTCATCAAGGGCTTGCCGGATGGCTGCCACCATTCCATCCATCATTCCCGAAGGTGCCACAATATCGGCCCCGGCCCGTGCATGGCTCACTGCGGTCTTACCCAGTATGGGCAGGGTTGGGTCGTTCAGCACATCACCGGTCTCATAATCCACAATACCGCAATGACCGTGGGATGTGTATTCGCACAGGCACAGGTCAGTGATGACTACCATATCGTCTCCCAGTTCGGCTTTGATGGCACGGGTGGCATTCTGGACCACATCGTCATCACCGTATGCGTGGGTGCCGGTCTCATCCTTTTCCTTTGGCAGCCCGAACAGTATCACAGCAGGAATACCAAGGTCAGCCAGTTCCCTTGCCTCATTTACCACACTTCCAGGGGTCTCCCTCCTGATACCGGGCATGGAAGCAATTGGCTGGGGCTTTGTTAGATTTTCATCAATAAACAGTGGTGCGATCAGGTCATCTACCGATAATGCTGTCTCTCTTACCATCCGCCTTAAAGGGGGTGACCTGAGTCTTCTCATTCTTGTAACCGGAAACATAACATTCCTTCTGAGAATTAATTATTACTGAGGCTTTGTTAACTACAATTTAATAATATATTGCTTGGTGATATTTTATAGCCTTCTTGCGATTTAACAGTTTTCTACAATTCTATTAGTGACGCCATAGCCATGGTTAACTCCACATTCATGATACCTTCCCTAAAATAAACGTTGCAATCTATTGAAGAAACAGGAACTAATTACTTGGAAAGGCTCAACACATCGCTTACACTTTTTCAGGGGTCAGGGGTTTAGCCCTGATCATCACAGTTTTGCCAGATAGGTTATTATCTTCAACGATACGTTTGAATTTATTCCTTATTGCTGTATACATCCATATTTCGAAAGGATTATATCTAATTGCGTTATGTTTGATTGAACCTAATGAATATTAGATCCACCAAAAAAATTGAATAAATGAAAATAGTGAAGCAAGGAGGAATGGAAAGATGAAGACAAATATTACTCTTGCAATGCTGCTATGCCTTGCGATGTTGTGTTCGGCGGTGTCTGCGCAAGCAGCCGACCCAACGACAAAGGTGGACGTGGTGGCACAGTTCCAAGCATTATTAGCTGGGGAATATAATGAGATTAAATAATAAAATGTTTGATGATATCTATCAAATCGGAACAGATGATATCTTAGAATTTAAAGCATACCTGGCCGGAGAATGGATATTAGGGTCTGAGTTGCAAGATGTAACAAGCCCTATTGATGGAAAAATTATAGCCAGGATCTCTAAGGTCAATGCAAAGCAGGTACAAGAGACTCTGGAAAAAGTACATAAAATTGGAAGGGACCAGATTAGAAGCTACTCTGGTGAAAATAGGATTAAAAGTTTTTTAAAATCCTCACTTCTAATGAATGAAGCTCTGGATGATTTCGTCAATGTTCTTGTTTATGATGCGGGAAAGCCAAAAGGAAATGCAAAAGGAGAGACTGAGGCCACTATTGAAAGACTGGAAAAAACAACCATGGAATCCAGGAGATTATCAGGAGATTATATTCCAGGTGATTGGAGTCAGGATACACTGGAAAGTGAGGGAATTGTAAAAAGAGAGCCATATGGAATAACATTGGCTATCAGTCCATTCAACTATCCACTTTTTATATCTGCTACAAAAGTCATTCCTGCTTTGTTAGGTGGAAATGCAGTAATCTTAAAACCATCTTCTACTGACCCCATTGCACCTTTGATGTTTACAAGGATCCTTGAATTGGCCGGTTTTCCGAAAGAAAGTATTGCAACGATGACAATAAGTGGAAATGATGCTGATATTTTAGTTGGTGACAGGAGGATTAACACTGTAACCTTTACAGGGAGTACGGAGATAGGCCTGGAAATTTTAAAGAGTGCAGGGATCAAGAATTTCCACATGGAACTGGGAGGAAAAGACCCGGCAATAGTGTTGGCCGATGCCAATTTAGATAAAACGGTTGATGAACTTATAAAAGGAATGATCGGTTATTCAGGACAAAGATGTGATGCTATTCGATTGATCCTGGCTGAGGAAGATATATACAGCTCTTTGAAAGAGAAACTGGTTGAAAAATTGAAGACTATAGAACCCAAGAATCCGCTGGAAGATGAAAAAGCAATAATGGGGCCGTTAATCAGTGGAAAAATCGCAGATTTTGTTGAGGAGATCTACCATGATAAAGATGCAATTGAAAAAGGGGCAAAGCCATTACTCAATTTCAAAAGAGATGGTAACTATGTATGGCCAGTAATTATAGAGAGCAGCAAAGAAATTGTACAAAGTTTAAGAGCTTTCCAGGAGGATGTATTTGGGCCTTTATCACTCTTGATCAAGGTTAAAGATGAGGATGAAGCTATAGAAATAGCCAACTCTTCACGGTTTGGTCTGGATGCTGCTGTATTTGGAGAGAATGAAGTGAAGATCAGGAAGATCGTCAGAAAACTTGAAGTCGGATCAGTGTTTATAAATTCATCTCCAAGACATGGAACTGGTTATTATCCTTTTGGTGGTATGAAAGATAGTGGAATGGGAAGAGAAGGAATAGGATACTCAATTGAACAGCTTACTACAACGAAAACAATTGTACATAACTTCAAAGGCAGGGGTATCTGGAAGTATATCTAAACGGATCAAGAAAAAATATGGGAAAAATTCATTCTATTGATCCCAGGACAGAACAGATCATCGGAGTTATTCCGGAATCAACTATTTTGGAAGTAGATGAAAAAATTACCAATGCAAAAAGTGCATTTAAGTCCTGGGGTAATTTGTCTTTACATGAACGTATTGGTTTTTTGGAAAAAATATCTGGAAATCTCGAAAAAAATAAAACCAAATTGATTAATATAATATGTGAAGAAATAGGGAAACCAGAAGCGAGTGCACGATGGGAGGTTAATGATGCAATAAATAGTATACATTACTATATAAATCAAATACAATCTTTACATAAAGTTAATATAAAAATTGACGAAAAGAGTTTCGAAGATACGAAAGCTTTCATTGATTATACTCCTTACGGGGTTATTGGTTTAATTACTCCCTGGAATTATCCATGTTGCCTTTCTTTTTGGACAATTGCGCCTGCTCTGCTAAGCGGAAATACTATTGTGTATAAACCATCTGAATATAGCTCTTTCGTTGGAAGAATGATTTATGACATTATAGATGAAGTTCTCCCACATAATGTTTTTAATATCGTAATTGGCAGTAAGAATATCGGTAAATATTTAGTAGGATCAGATATAGATAAATTATTTTTTACAGGAAGTGTTGATGCAGGATATGATATTGTAAAAAATATTGGTATCAAAACATATTCATTAGAGCTTGGTGGTAAGGATGCATTCATTGTTTGTGAAGATGCGGATATTGAAATGACTACTGGTGCAGCGGCCTGGGGTGCATTCACCAATGCCGGCCAGATTTGCACATCACTTGAAAGATGTTATGTACATGAGGATATTTTAGAAAAATTTTTAGATTCATTAATGCAAAAAGTCTCAAATTTGACAATCGGCAAAGATATTCAACCACTTATCAGCAATACGCAATTAGAGAAGGTCCAATCGCATCTGGAAGATGCAAATAAAAAAGGTTGTAAAGTCCTGGTAGGAGGGAAAAGAGCAAATATGCAAGGATATTTCTTTGAACCTACAATATTAATTGATGTTGATCATTCGATGAAAATAATGAAAGAAGAAACATTCGGACCAATTCTACCAATAATGACTTTTACCAGTGAAGATGAGGCTGCAGATCTTGCGAATGATTCAAAATACGGTCTATCTGCAACCATCTGGACTAAGGATGTGGAAAGAGGGAAAGAATTAGGGGAACAAATTAAAGTTGGAATGGTGCTAATAAATGAAATAAGTTTCACATTGGATGGAGGAGATTATTGGGGTGGTATTAAGGAAAGTGGAAATAAATCATCCGAAAGTAAATTAATGCAATGTCTAATGGCAAAATCGCATGTAGTCTATTCCGGATCAGAAAAAAGAAGTAAGTGGTATTGAGAGTCACGGACCCCGGACAAACATGCAGAAGGCCCATTATAGGTGCCTGAACCCACTGGATAATCCCACTTCGCTTTTGCAACAGGTGTCATTATGAGTGCAATACGCTCCATCTACCTGTTTTTTTAGAACCCCCGCACTTAACGATCATGTCGACCTTGGACAGAACCGTTTGAGCCCAAGCAACTCAGCGACCCCCGCGATACTGATCCCATAAAAGACCGCCTTCTCCTGCGCCATATCAAGTATCGGCTCAAGGGTCCCGTTAACGACCGTCGTTCCCGTAACAAGCGCCAGATCACACCACTCCAGCACCGCTTCCGCATCCGTGCCACCATCCAGCACGACAACACCGAATTTCTCCTTTCCGATATTCTCCGGGTCCATATCCAATATCTTGAGATCATGCCGTTCAGAACAGCGCCGTGCGTGCACCGGCTGAAATCCGACCAGTGCGATCCTTGACCCCCTGTGC
>JAUVLO010000119.1 GCA_030600695.1 Methanosarcinales archaeon
ACACGGTGATCCTGATGGAAAGACGTAAATGCTCGTTCTGTAAAGGGGACATCGAAATGGGTACCGGCAAGATGTTTGTCAAAAAGGACGGCAGTACATTGTATTTCTGTTCAAGCAAATGTCAAAACAACATGAAACTCGGCAGGATTCCCAGACGTGTTGAGTGGACCGGTGAATACAGGAAACTGAAAAACAAATAATTAATTATTAATTAATTATATTTTTTTTTACTATCAGGTCGGAATTTAAATGCAGCGATCATATGTTATGGTTAAGCCGGACGGGGTACAGCGCAATCTTGTGGGCGAGGTTATATCCCGCCTGGAAAAACGCGGATTGAAGATACTTGCCATTAAGATGTACACGATCCCGAAAGAGACTGCCAGGGCCCATTATGCAGAACATGAAGAGAAACCTTTCTTCCAGTCACTGCTGGACTTTATTACCAGCGGGCCATCGGTGTCCATAGTTGTTCAGGGAAAAAATGCAGTATCGGTGATCAGGACAATGGTCGGTGCCACCAACCCATCTGAAGCTGCGGCAGGTACTATCCGGGGCGATTTCGGGCTGGATACGGGGCGGAATATAGTCCATGCTTCTGATTCCACCGAGTCGGCAAAACGCGAAATTAGCATTCATTTTAGTGAATCCGATATTTCAGAATATTCCCGGATCGATGAACAGTGGCTTTACGAATAACTTAATAATAGATAGTTCCACTGGCCTGCTATCTCAAGTAGAGTATTATTAATGCATGATTGATGCAATGCATGATTGATGCATATCTTTAAATCGTGTCAAGAACAACTTATTATACATAGTTAAAATATTTTAGCAAGGGGGATATCCAGTGGCTAGATCAGTTGCTAAAGAAAAGAACCTCCGGACACCAATAGTGTGTGTTATGGGTCATGTGGATCACGGCAAGACCAGTCTTCTCGATAAGATCAGGGGCACAGCAATCGTAGATGGTGAAGCCGGAGCCATTACCCAGCATATCGGCGCAACTGAAGTTCCCCTTGATGTTATCAGCAGGATATGCGGCTCTATTCCGAAAGGCATGTTCAAGATACCGGGATTGCTTTTTATTGATACGCCCGGGCATCATGCATTTACCACCCTTCGCTCCAGGGGCGGAGCACTGGCAGACCTGGCAATAGTGATCGTGGACATCAATGAAGGATTCCAGCCCCAGACCATCGAAGCTATCAACATCCTGAAACATTACAAAACACCTTTTGTGATAGCTGCAAACAAGATAGACAGGATACATGGCTGGGACTCGCAGCCCATGTCATCTTTCATATCTTCCTACAATAAACAGCCTGAACATATCAGGTCAATACTTGATACGAAATTCTACGAGATAATAGGTAAAATGTATGAACTTGGATTCAATGCCGACCGTTATGACAGGATTCGTGACTTCCAGAAAACCATTGCAGTAATACCAATTAGTGCAAAAACAGGCGAAGGATTACCTGATATACTTATGGTCCTGCTGGGCCTGGCCCAGAAATTCCTGGAATCCAGTCTGGAATACCATGCTACAGGTCCGGGTGTGGGTGTAGTGCTTGAAGTAAAAGAAGAACGTGGACTTGGTACAACCCTTGATGCCATCCTATATGACGGGGAGATCAGGGTGGGGGATATGATTGCTGTGGGTACCCTGGCCGAACCCATAGTGACTAAGACCAGGGCATTATTGAAACCAAGACCACTCTCAGAGATCCGTGCCGAAGAGAAGTTCAGGCAGATAAAGCATGTGACTGCTGCCGCAGGTCTTAAGATTTCAGCACCCTCGCTGGATGATGCAATATCCGGTGCACCAATAAGGGTGGTTACCAAAGAGAATACTGATGAGATATCAAAAGAGATCATGTCAGAGATAGAGCAGACCAGGATCGAAACTGACAATGTAGGGGTCATTATCAGGGCTGATACCATCGGCAGCCTGGAAGCACTGGTCAATGAACTGAAAAGCCAGGAGATCCCTATCAGGAAGGCAGATGTGGGAAATATTTCCAGGCGGGATATTATTGAGGCTAAAGCCCTGGAGGACCCGTTATACTCGGTCATCCTTGGTTTTAATGTTGATATACTGCCCGATGCACTTGATGAACTCCAGAAAAGCGATGTCAAACTATTCATGAGCAGTGTCATCTACCAGCTTGTTGATGATTATGAAGAACATGTGGAAGAACACACTGAAATGACAAAGAAACAAAAGAGTGAGGCTGTCATAAGACCGGGCATGTTCAGGATACTGCCAGACCACACATTCAGGCAGAGCAAACCTGCTGTGGTGGGCGTGGAAGTTGAAGGCGGCATCATCAGGACCAGGCTGAACGTGATGAACGAGGAGGGCAGCCGGATCGGTCTTATCAAGGGTATACAGGAACATGGCGAGAATGTGGGTGAGGCAAGGTATGGCGCACAGGTGGCAGTGTCGATTGAAGGCCCTATCGTTGGCCGCCAGATCAATGAGGGTGACCTGCTTTATATCGAAGTACCTGAAAAACATGCAAAGATCGTAGAACAGGAACTTATTGAATCACTTAATCCGGATGAAATTAAAACACTTGAAAAGTTCATGGAGATCAAGCGGAGAGGCAATCCTTTCTGGGGCAAATGAGGTCGGGCCAGTCTCTTAACCAGTTCATCTTTTTTTTAACGTATAGAAAATTATAAACGCATTTCGATATCGATATAGGTAATTTTCGTAGTCCCTTCAAATTAAATGGTAATTGATCATAGTGCCCTGAATTTTGAGACACAGATTGATAGTGGTTGTGAAAATCAGTGTAATCGGTGAAATCTGTGTCTACATTAATCTTGCATTTGACCATACTTTTTGAAGTGGATACTAATTTTCTGGTAGTGTTCTATATTTCATGACCTAATGTCTTTATATGTCTGATTCTTGAAGATCATGGGTTTACCTCCTGGACTCTGCGACATTTTTTTAAAAATTATATTACTTTCAATCCGCTCTCTCCCAAAGTATAAATGGGGGCAAATGATTTAGAACACGGATTTCATGTGTCATCGGTTAAGAGTAATATTGTAATGGAACACGGATTGTACGGATGACACGGATGTGCACGGATAATAAATAAATCCGTGCGTATCCGTCGAATCCGTGGCATCCGTGTTCCTTCCCCCTTGATGAATACTATTTCATAAATCAACAAATTCAATTAATATAGAGGTCACGATTTGTAGGACACTACCAATTTTCTTAGTTTCAATCAAATCTTTTGACCGGATTTACAGGATTGGATCGTATCCTGTCAATCCTGTCTGAATTTTCCATTCTCTCGAAGTGCAGCGATACCTGCCCTGTATTTTTTAGAGCGGTCGATATCGTTGGTTATGCATCCGGCATTTTTCTCGAACTCACTGATAAAGTCCAATGATGCATCATTGACCACAGCCAGAACCCCTGATCAGTCTAATCGTCCCTGAACCTGAAATATACTCTTCTGTTATTCTTGCCCTTGTTCTCTGCCTTGAATATCTCAATATGTGGTATCTCGCCGGTATTTGCCACATGGGTGCCGCCGCAGGCCTGCCTGTCAACCCCGGATATTGTTATGACCCGTATTTCTTCGATATCAGGCGGGAATGCATCCTTAAGTTTCACTACAGAGGGTATCTGGAATGCCACATCCCTTGGCAGTATTTCAATACTGACCGGAAGACCTTTGTCTATTATCCCGTTGACCTTTGCTTCATATGATTGGATCTGCTCCCGATCAAAATTCTCAAGGCTGAAATCCACCCTGGTTTTTTCCTCACCAAGCTGGTTACCTGATATCTGTGCCCCGGTCTCGTTGTGGATAATGGCACTGAGTATATGGCAGGCAGTATGGTATTTCATGAACAGGTAACGCCTGTCCCAGTCGATGACCGCTTTCACTCGGTCGCCTTTGACCAGACCTGGCATAGCTACTTCATGGCTGATCACACCGCCGAACCTGCCTGTATAAACCACAGGGAATTCCTGGTCGTCCTTTATCAGCAAGCCTGTGTCATGGGGCTGGCCGCCAGAGTTCGGGTAGAACAGGTTTTGATCCAGCACTATGAATTTATCGTCCTTCACACTTACAACAGTGGCCTGGGATTCCTTGAGATAACAATCTTTCTGGTATAGAGCTTCCATAAGAGAATAATCGGCAGGCTATTAGATAAAATTGTTGTATTTTCCAGGGTAATCACAAAAACATTGACAGACCTGTGCCTGGATATATCAGGTTATTTACTACAACAAAAAACGGGGTCGGGCAGTTATTCACCCAAAATATTTTTTATTTTTTCACTGGCTTTTTTCATTCCGACAATGGTCAAACCTACATTTTCATATTCATCTGTTATCACACATAGTATCGCACTGGAACAGACATTCATCATTAAAATATCACCTAATTCTGTATTAAGCAGTAAATATTCTACACTGCCTTTTTTCAGTTCTTCTACTACATGGCTGGCTGAACGGATTAACATGGCAACCATGGCACCAATGAGGTTAGCATCCACATTACCTGCACAATCAGACACCATCATAAGCCCGTCTTTTGATACTATTGCAGATGCCTGGATCCCACCAATTAACTCAATATCTTTCAAAACTTTTCCAAGTTCTTCTGATATTGTCATACCTCTTTCTTTTGGTGATACCATTAACACTTCATTGAGCTGCAAATCAATCCCCCCACATCTTCACAGCTGTCACTGCCATAAGATAAATTCCGATCACCAGCAGAACCAGATGCAGCAAGATAATTATCCTGCCCAGCCAGGCCCACTCTACATATAGATCTGCATACGAGTAATATGCCCTTAAGATTGAACCAAACACCATTACAACGCCGGAAAGTGCTACTATAAGCCATCCACGCCTGAAAATGCGTAAACTGAATTTCTTTGAAGCATAAAATGAGATTACGACTATACAAATGCCCATACACATATTAAGGAATTCAATTATTGTTGCACTGTTAATTCCCATAGGTCTAAATATTTTATTATAAGTATATATATCTTATGATTCTAATATTATCATGGCTCCGAATCTGGCTGGAATAATTGAAATGCATTATCTTATGCCGTAACTCTGCCTGCTTTTCGTATAATATTAGGCTTTTCAATATCGATCGGCATTTTTCAACCG
>JAUVLO010000112.1 GCA_030600695.1 Methanosarcinales archaeon
TAAGGTGTACGGTATGGACATGATAGTAGTGGACCATCATCATCCCGACGATGTGGTAGACCAGTACCTGCTGGCACATGTGAACCCGGCCCATGCGGGCGGGGATTTCGGTGTAACCACGGGCATGCTGGGTACAGAGATCGCCAGGATGATAAATCCTGGTGTGACAGATGAGATACGCCACCTGCCCGGTGTTTCAGCAGTAGGCGATCGCTCTGAAGCGCCCGAGGCCACAAAGTATATTGAACTGGTGGCACCGCGGTACAGTCTGGACGACCTAAAGGATATGGCGCTGGCACTGGATTATGAGGCGTTCTGGCTGCGGTTCAGTGAGGGTAAGGGTATTACTTATGATGTCCTGAACCTGGGCAGCCTTCAAAGGCACAGGGAATTGGTACCGCTATTGGTGAAGCAGGCCAACGAGGCCATCGAGAGGCAGCTTGAAGCTTCACTGCCGTCGGTCAAGGCCCGGGAACTGCCAAGCGGAGCGCTGATGCATGTACTGGATGTGGAGAACTTTGCGCATAAGTTCACGTTCCCGCCGCCGGGTAAGACCAGCGGTGAGGTGCATGACCGGCTGTGCCGTAAGTATCCTGGTAAGGCGATCGTGACACTGGGTTACGGGCCTGATTTTGTTGTGCTGCGCAGCCGGGGTGTGCTGATGAATATTCCTCAGATGGTAAGGGAACTGCAGGAGGAGATACCTGAGGCCAGTATCAACGGCGGCGGGCATCTGGTTGTGGGGAGTATCAAGTTCGTTGGCGGGTTGAGGAAGAAGGTGCTGGCGAAGCTGGCTGAGAAGATTGGGCGGGCTGAAGTGGAATTATAATGAACTAAACACATCACCGTGTAAGCCATTTCCACAAAGGTACGAATTTTATCCCAGCTTCTGTTTTCTCCAGGTCTTTTGTCAATATAACCATCTCTTTGACTTTTGGAGCAAACTCATCTTCAAATTCCAGCAGTGCTTTAGTTTCCCTTTCATCGATCTCATCAGTATATGAGACATTTATCGCGGTCAATGAACTGTCCCTGTCCTTTATAACAAAATCAACTTCACCTTTGTTTTTCCAGTAGTACGGCTCTTTGTTTCGTCTTTTCAGCTCAAGGAACACCAGGTTTTCAGCCAGTCTCCCCTCATCCTTTGAAAACATGAATGATACGGCATTTCGCAGGCCGTTGTCAATACAGTAAACCTTCCTGGGATTTACCTGCTGTTTTTTTAATGAATAGCTGAATATCGGTACAAGATATACCAGGTTGATATCTTCAAGATATGACAGGTATTCCATTAATGTGTCTTTCCCGACTGGCATGTCCTTCCTGATGGTTCTATAAAATGAATTTACACTAAACGTCGTGCCTATGTTTGTGATAAGGAATTTAACAAGGCTTTTCAACAGGGAAGTATTCCTTATGGAAAATCTCTCAACAAGGTCCCTGTATATAAACATCTCAAAATAGTTCCGCAATATATCCTGCCTGAGTTCTTCGGCCTCAAGCACCACTTCCGGAAAACCACCTGTATAAAGATATTCAGTGAATAGTTTCTTTACCCTGAATCTCGCATCTGTATATTCAAAATCCTTGTCGAGTGTGACCTGCCTGAATCTTAAGAATTCTTCAAAACTCAACGGGGACAGATAGTATGAGAGAGTTCTCCCCCTTAGGCTTGTGGCAATCTCTTTACTGAGCAATTTGGAGCTTGAGCCGGTAATAAATATTCTTGCATTTTTCTTATCGTGTACCCGTCTTATGAACAATTCCCAGTTGTCTATATTCTGTATCTCATCAAAGAAAAGGTAAAGTGTTTCGCCGGTATTTTCCGGATAAAGCTCGTAATAGGCTTCCAATATCGTATTTAATTCTTTGACATTTAACGGCAGTATCCTGTCATCTTCAAAGTTGATGTATAATATCTGGCTCGGGTTTATGTTGTCTTCGATCAGGTTATTTATCAACTGGTAAAAGTAAAATGTTTTTCCAGCTCTTCTTAGACCGATAAGGCTGATCACTTTTTGTGTTTCAGGTATTGTAAGCTTTCTTTCATACAGTTCAGGTAATCGTGCTTCATGGAACTCTTTTATGATGTATTTGAACATTTCCTTTTTTGTCATAGTCGTATATATACGACTGAATCTATATAAATTTATACTTGTATGGACGACCAGTTTATAGTTATTTTATCCTTGTAATTAAGACCGCTTATTCATTCCAACATTTGGGATATTTGATATATTTTGTATTCCAGCTGTAGGAGTATATAGGGACGATTTCATTCCAGCACCTGGAATACATAGAAACATATTTATTCCAGTAGCTAGAACATACTATATATGGAAGACCAGGATATCCTGAAAGATATGGCTCTTTCCAACCCCTGGTGGTCAGAGCCTTCATCAGAACCAGAGAAAGGGCTCATTCAAAGGGAAGTATTCCATAAACTGCTGGATGCCCTGGATGATAACAGGGTACTGGCATTGGTAGGTCCCAGGCGGGTCGGTAAGACAACTGCAATGAAACAAGCAATCCGGCACTTGCTTGATACAGTAGAACCTGTTCGAATATTGTATTTTTCAATGGATGCAGTAAAAAGAGAAGACAGGATCATCAGGCGGATATTTGACCTGTATTTCAGGAATATCTTAAAACAATTGCCTGGTGAAGGTGATAAGGTATATATTGTCCTTGATGAAGTACAGAAGGTCAGGGACTGGGGTGAAGAGGTAAAATCCCTGTATGACAGGGGTTATCCTGTGAAATTCATAGTATCGGGTTCATCTGCCATGAATATCCTGAAAGGTTCGGGTGAAAGCCTGGTGGGGAGGATAGATATACTCAGGGTCTTTCCATTCTCTTTCAGGGAATTCCTGGAATACGAAGGTATTGAAACCCACGGCTTATCAGCATTTGACTTAAGTTATCCGGCTAATGCAGAAAAGATCAAATTATTATTTGATACATATATGCTCACTGGCGGGTATCCTGAACTGTATCCACTGACCGGTCTGCAAAATGTCAGGGATTATGTCAAGACCATACTTGACCTCACTTTTTATAGGGATATGATCAATCTGTTTGAAGTTAAACGTGTAGATGTGCTGGAAGGCATGTTCTATTCGTTTGTGAAAGAGTCGGGCAATGTGATCAACTACCATACCCTGACCAATAACCTGAATACTAAATATGAGACTGTTAAGACCTATATCGAATACCTGGCCAGTTCGTTCTTTATTTCCAGGAGTTACCTGTATTCAAAGAGCACGTTGAAGAGTTTCAGGAAGAACCCTAAGATATATGCAGGTGACAATGCCTTCTTCTCCTTGATAGATACCAAGGAAGGGCTGAAGATCGAGACTGCTGTCTACAATCATCTGAAACAGCTGGGTTTTGAGATATTCTACTGGCAGAATAAAGCCCGGCTTGAAGTGGATATACTGGCTCAGACCCCTTCCGGTCTGCTGCCTATTGAGGTAAAGTACGGCAAGAACGTATCAAAAGGCGATGTAAAGGGCTTGCTTGCCTGTATGAATGAGCTGGGTTCTGATGTGGGGATACTTGTGACATCAGAGAAAATGGGGCTGGAGGATGTCGGTGGTAAACAGGTTCACTTTATTCCGGCATGGATGTTTTTGATGTGTGAAAATTTCGGCGTTGGCGAAGGTTGTTGAGAAAATTGGACGCCTGAGGGTAGCGTAATAGACCGAAGTGGCATAACAAGCCCAGGTATCCTAAAACCAAGTCTTATCCTGCGTACCTTTCATCCTCTGCAAAGCCCATATCCTATACGGCAGAAATTCTATCACCCCTTCATCCACAGACATAGTCTCGCTATGATTCAACGTCACTATCAATCCCCTGTCCAGACCAAACTGACCCATAGCCCGGCGCAGCCCATCTACTTCTCTTGCCTTAGTCGATACATCTGAAACATCCAGGCATACATTGATCAAACCAACAGGCTCTGTACCATCCCAGATCAGGAAATCTACCTCCTTTTTATCCATCAGGCGGTATATTTCACATCCTTTTCTTCTAAGGTCAAGGAATACTGCATTCTCCAGCAGTTTCCCGCGGTCAGATGAAAAACGGTGTGAAACCGTCAAAAGCAGACCATTATCCACAGCATATACTTTCCTGGGACTTCGCTCTCTTTTACCTGCTGAAAATGAATGGGTGTTTAAGAAAAACAAAAGGTATGGCTCTTCAAGGTAGTGGGAGAATCTATCAATAGAATCCAGTGAAACACGTCCACCCAATGCACGTCTTGTCCCGTTCAATGTAACCGGACCAGGCACGGATGCCATAAACGTCGTAGCAACCGCTTCTAATTTCTCAATCTCCCGCACTTCATATCTCCGGGCAACATCATGGTTGATGATATCACGGTATATCTGTAAGACCATTCTCTTTTTAAGGTCAGGTTCGGGTGTAAGCACTACTGCCGGGAAGGTCGATGCTGAGATATACTCTGATGCCAGGCTCTTGATCTTTTCAGCATCCGCCAGCGGATCATCTGGATCGATCCCGTGAAACCGGAGGTATTCGGAAAGGTCCAGGGGGAAGACCTCCAGGTCAAGATGCCTTCCTGTCAGCAGTGTGGCAAGTTCCTTTGATAGAAGTTCTGCTGATGAGCCTGATACTATGATATGCATGTCAGGGTTTTTATCCTGCTGTATCCTGACCCAGCGCTCCCATTGGGGAAGTCGCTGGACTTCATCAAGGATGAGATATCGCAGTCCCTGTGGATCAACAAAAGCCCGGTGAGCAGTTATTAACTGGTCAAGAAGGTCATGACCGTTCTGTATGGGCAGCCTTGGGTCCTCGAAGTTCACATACATGGTTTGCGATGGTTCAGCGGTTTTGCTCTTGATCATGTGATGTATGAACTGGATGAGGATCGTGGTCTTACCGCTTCTCCTGACACCAGTTACAACTACAACTTGCCTGGTGGAAGTGAGTTTGGTGAGGTCGCTTAGATATTCGGGACGAATGATACCTGTGAAAGGTTTGGCTCTCCAGAAGTTGAATGGGTTGAGTATCTCAATTAATTCTCGTTCGTCCATAGTGTTAATTCATCGTGGATTGCTTATATAGTTTCCGACATATCGTATAAAAAATGATGTATTTATACGATATATCCTCAATTCAGACATTTGACTTATTTTACTGGCGATTGTTCAAACAGAACCGGGCTAAAGTAGAACAGCAACTTTTACTTGACTTTCAAAGAAAAGCAAATTGACCTCTAATTTTCATTGAAAACCGTTAGCCGTTGGACATGTTGCCGCTTCATGAAGTGTATGGCCTAACTTTTAATATCAACTTACAGCTGCAATACATATCGATTAAAACAGATAACTATTTAAGTATGTATGACCTAATACCACCATATGGTATCACTGAAAAAGAAGAAGATCAAAGGTCATACCTATTGGTATGCCGTTGAAATGGCAAGAGTTGATGGCAAGCCCAAACAA
>JAUVLO010000148.1 GCA_030600695.1 Methanosarcinales archaeon
TGGGATGTTATTTGCATCCTTGATCAACTTCTTACCCTGTCTCCTCAATGTGATAAACTTGATACCCTCGGTATCAAGTTCTTCCAATATCTCATATGTCGTTAGTTTGGAATCAAATACCAATGTCTGTTCGATAATCCCTTTCACATCTATCCAGTAGTTCACAAAGTTCACGATCTCATTTGGTTCATCTTCTCTATCGATGTCCGTATTTGCATACAGGAGATGTCTGGATTCCCCATCCTGGGCAAAGAGTGTAAGTGCACTTTTCAAACGTTGATGCCTTGCACCCACCCAGTTATCGTCCATTTCGGACTTTTCTCCGTAGTGCGGTATGGAGTGAAAATCCAGGTTGATGGTATCTCCTTGATAGTATTGTGGATATGTGGATTTCATGTGTGATATGAACTCTTTCATGAAAGACTGGATCGTTTCTTTGTCAACCATGTATGAGTATGTTGATGTAGCAGTTGTTTTCGGTGGAACGTTCAATCCGGCAAAGAAACCAAAGCCAGTATCATGATTGTAACTTGAGATTTTTGACAATCTTTCATGTCCTATCAACTTCAGAGCCAGTATGGAGAAGATGGAATTGATCTTTGATAGTTTCGAAGTTTCCGGGAATGGTGCTGATGATATCATTTCATACAATCCGGTTTGTAGAATATACGGTATGAAGTAGTATATTCCACCGACCTGGCATTCAAACTTGTGGCTCTCAAGTTGATCGCTATCTATTGCTGTTGATATTGGTGGTAGAAGCGTGTTCTTTTTTGTAAGGCCAAGTTCTTCCTTTGTTCTACGTGGTAATTTTGCAAACCCTTCATCCCTTATTATTCGGTTTATTGTCTGAATGCTTGTATCAAACCCCTCTTCTGCTAATATGTCTTTGATTTCGTATACTGACTGGTTGGATTTTCGGAGTGAAACGATTCTTTCATGTATGAAATCCGAGATTTGTCTTCTATTGGGTCCATATTGTGGTTTCACAAAGAAATTGATCTTTTGGTTTTGGAAATTGCTTACGAGAGACTGGAATGTGGGTAGGGAATATCCTGCTCTTTTTGCAGCTTCTTTTTGAGTTAATGATTCCAGGAAGTATGCTCTAAGAGCTTCATATCGTTTCTGTGCAGGTTCTTTTGGGTTCAGGAAATACTTGATTGAATCGAATTCATCATCTTTAGGCATATGTATAGATTATGGAACTTATAATATTTAATATTTGTTGTTAAAACATCTTGTCATTGTATATTTTAGGGTTAAAAGTCTGTTTTAGGTGGATTTTTATGCCATAATTGATTCTGTACTTTGATTTATAGTTGAATCTCAAGATTTTAATGTTCCATGGATGGAACATATTTTAGAGTTATATTCTCTGAAAAAACGTTATTGGTATAGGGATTATGGTGTGAAAATGGTGGATTTTTTGGTGGAACATAAACGGCTGACGAAAATCGGTGTTTAAATGAAAGAGACTTTTTAATTTATTCTAATCAAGTATGATAAATGGATCATGGCAAAGAAGATCAACCACAGAGAGCACAGAGAGCACAGAGCGTTATTGTTTCTCTGTGCTCTCTGTGCACTCTGTGGTTTTAAACCATTCCAGGAAATAATAAAAAGTCTCTCTCGCAATTTAGCAAACTTAATATAGCCAACCAATATCTACCAACCACCCAAATTCCTTGGAGTGCTTACAATTGAACACAGTGGGAACCAAAAACACGAATCACAACGCCTTACGTAGATTATTCTCAAAGAAAAAAGCAGACAAAAGCCATTGCACCTATAAGACCCGTCTTTCAGATACCCAAAAATCCCTGATAATAGATTGCAAAGGCTGTACTGCAGGTAACTCAGGTCTTGACGATCCACACTGCCGCAAGAACATCTTCCGGATAATGATCAAAGAACCCATGGTAGACAGACTGGTACTCTCCCACCTGTACGACCGGGATTATGAAGGAGAAAGTCTCAGGCTGCTATACCTGCTGGCAGGCTTCATTGACAACCTCGGAGTGTTCAGCGACAGTGAAGTGCCAGCCGTGTGCGGGAACTGCCTTCAGGAGCGCCAGGAATTCATATCCGGTATACTCGAAACTGGACTACATGACCCTGTAAAAGCATACACCATGCTTACAGCGCAAGTGGATGCAGGTGCCGTCTGCCATAACAATGAGCAGGGACAGGAGGGGCATGCATGTACCAGTGATTATATCCGTATGCTCACCAGGATGAGTAACTGTGCCGACGGTATGAAAGAAAGCATGGATACCGCCCTTCCCGCTGAACAATTTTATACACAGGTCATCAAACCATATACCAGGCCCGGGTTCTCCACATCCCGCATCTATATGGAACCGCCTGACAACGCTGTTTTTCTGGAAGGGTATGATGTCAGGCGCAGTGGCGGCCGCTTGATGCAGGTGTCAATTTACAGCTTATCGGACAGGCCCGAGAGCCTGTACTTCCTGATCCCACCAGAATACAACCTGCGTCCCGAAGAACTGGGATTGCTGGAATCTGTACGCTCGCGCCTGATGCGCCACCGCCCGGATGACCTGAATTTTGCAGACCCTGCCAACAGCCGGGAATATTTCAGGCGGCGCAGCCAGCAATTGCTCTCGGATGAAGCAAAGCGCATAGGTATCAAACTAAAAGCAGACCAGATATCAATGTTCTCTGACATCCTGGCAAAATACACCACAGGACTGGGTATCCTGGAAGATGTACTGTCCGATTCAAGGGTCACTGATATCTATATCAATGCGCCTGTTGATTCCAACCCTGTCCATGTGGTCATCGAGGGAGAAGAGTGCTCCAGCAACATCTACCTGTCCCAGGATGACGTTGATACCATGATCTCACGCTTCAGGGCGCTAAGCGGCCGCCCCTTTGGGGAGGCGAACCCCATCCTTGATATGGACCTGGCCGAGTACAAAGCAAGGGTGTCATGCATAGGCAATCCGCTGAGTTCAGGCGGCCTGGCATATGCGTTTCGGAAACATGCCCGGACACCCTGGACCTTGCCCAAACTCATTAATGAAGGCTCAATGACGCCGCTGGCCGCAGGCCTGCTGAGCTTTTTGGTTGACGGGGATTCATCCATCCTGATAGCAGGCGGCGTGGGTGCGGGCAAGACTTCATTGCTGTCAGCCATGCTGCTGGAAGTGCCCCAGAAGTACCGCATCCTGACAATTGAGGATACACCTGAACTGCCGATACGGGAGCTGCAGCGC
>JAUVLO010000012.1 GCA_030600695.1 Methanosarcinales archaeon
TCGGTGTACAGGTCATTGTCCCTGATATACTCGGCAAGTTCCACCATATCCTCAACCGTGCATCCCGGATGGCCGGACATAAAATAAGGTATCAGGTATTGTTCCTTCCCCAGTTCCTTATTCACTTCTTTGAACTTGCTCCTGAATTCCTCAAACATCTCCCTTGATGGCTTGCACATAATATTAGTCACATGCCGGGTCACATGTTCGGGTGCTACCTTGAGCTGCCCGCTGACATGGTGCTCACACAGATCATGAAGATAACCTGAAGGATTGGCCAGCACCAGGTCATACCGTATACCCGAACCCACAAACACCTTTCTCACGCCCGGGATACTGCGCAGCCGGCGCAGGAGTTCCACCTGTTGTTCATGGCTGGTATCAAGGCTTTTACACAGCGGGTGCGTGCATATCTTATCAGCACACGCACCTTCTGTTTCCCACCTGCCGCAGGTCATGCCGTACATATTGGCAGTGGGGCCGCCCACATCCTGCACGATACCCTTGAAACCAGGCAGTGGGTGGCCGAGTTTCTGGATTCCAATATCTCATGATAAGGTCAAACTGGTGCCCGATAACAGTCTTGGGATGCAAAGGACCGAGGTGGTGTGCATCAGATGCGGCGGGCACCTAGGGCATGTGTTCGATGACGGGCCGTAGCCGACAGGGAAGCGGTATTATATCAATTCACTGGCGCTGGAGTTTGAACATGGTTGAACCTTTTTTTCGGGAAATATAAACTAAAAAGGTCATAGAAATTTAATATTATCAACTTCGATTTCTAAATATTCAGTATTATTTTTAAGTGTGATAATATCTTTTCCCGATAATTTGTAGAATAATTTGTTATCGTTTACGGTAACGGTATAATTTGTGTAATCAAATATCCCAAGATTAACTTTACAAATACCTGATTCGTTTGTAGATAAGCGTATTTTATTGCCCCCTACCACATCACATGATAAACTTTCATAGTTTAATTTTATTTGAATATCTGCATCTTTTATGTTCTTCCCTTTTCGAGATGCTTTAATAGTCAACTCACTAGTATTTTTAACATAAGAATCTGTGATATCTTCCATTGTCATATTGTCATCAAATGTTACAATATGGCCAATTAAATATTCTTTATCTACTGTAAAATAAGATTGGTTGTTTTTAGGATAATATAAATTAAAACCAGAATCTGCAATTCTCCAATCTCCATCTAACCAAACTTCAGTCCATCTATGATTTTCTGTGCGGTTATTTTTTGGGTCTATAAACCCATCAATACAAATTTTTCGGTAAGTTAAATTAGTTCTTTTTGCTACATCTTCAAAAATGATTGCTTTTCCTTCACAATTTGCTTTTCCTATATGAATAAACCATTCAGGAGTCTTATAAGTATGACGAAGAATCCAATTTCGTAAACCATTTTGAAACGTCCTTAAAGGCAAATTACGTTCCCAGTGTATTATTCGTTGAGTTTTTTGAGTGTTATTGTATGAATTTTGTGAAATAAGATTGCTAGTTCGATTCAAATATTGATCAATTTCACTTTCATCATAGTCAAGAGTGTATGAATATTGAAAAGATAAAAACAGGAGGAATAGACCTATAGTCATCGAGATTGAAATTATCCCTAAATAACTGATAGTCTTATACTTTTGATTTTTTTTTGCAAAATAATCTTTGACCTTCATATGATTCACTTTATGTTTTATCTATCAATTTCGATTTGTAAAGAAATTAAAATCAATTTATTTCCCTATGTTGCGGGCTGCTTTTTTGACCTTTTTGATTTTCTCAATGTCTTGATACCAGAAATCATAATTAGTTCTTGCCGTAAAAATGATAAATAGCCAAACCAAAACAACACCTAATAAAATCAATGAATTGACTATGAAAATTGGTAAAATTATTTTATCGAATGCATATCCGAAAAACAAGACAATTGAGATTGACCACAGGGAATATTCATAAATTACAGGTCTTATGTCCTTTTTACCTTCAAATTTCTCAAATGTATAAATTCTTCCCTTCAATTCTTTAGTTCCGAAAGGAAAATTCCAGTTGATTCCAGCTACGGTACATGAATCTTCCATGAGATGTAAAAACTGTCCCACCAATAAACCAATGAATACAACCAAAGATACGATTAATACACTTTCTGCAAAAAGAATGAGTGTAACTAAAAAAGCAATAAATGTCAACACTATCGAACTAATTAATATTCCAATAGGTGCATGCATGATTCCTCTATGTTCATGTTTCACTTCATATTCCAAATTTAACTTATGTTTAAGGTTTAACCTGTCAAAAATCCATACTACTGATTTTTGCAGAGGCAGCATAATATCATAAACAAATTTAAAATCGTAATATAATTTTGATTTTGCGCTACAATCAGCATCAGGAGTTAACGATCCAACTACAGAAGCAGCAATAATTGAACCAAAAATAATTAAGTAATCTCCATTTGTGTAAAATAATGCTGGTATCAAAAAGGGAAAAATAGTTGCAAGTGTAATCGAAACGTGTTGTTTACCAAGCATAATGAATAATGTTCAATGAAACATATTAATCTTTTCTTATTAAACCACCCACAATTTTAGCCATTACTTACATTCTCCCCTTCCGCCTCACCAAACACTGCCATTCATTCCCTATCAGTTCCTCCCGCCCCACCATCTTCAACCCTTCACGTACCAGCCCGTGATTCCTCTCATCCCTGTACTGCATCAGTGCCCGCTGTATCCTCTTCTCCCTCCCCTTTGCCACATGCACCTCCTCCATGGTAAAGGGATTGATGCCCGTATAATACATGCACGTAGAAACCGTCATAGGCGTGGGCGTGAAATCCTGCACCTGCTCGGTGTACAGGTCATTGTCCCTGATATACTCGGCAAGTTCCACCATATCCTCAACCGTGCAGCCGGGATGGCCGGACATAAAATAAGGTATCAGGTATTGTTCCTTTCCCAGTTCCTTGTTCACTTCTTTGAACTTGCTCCTGAATTCCTCAAACATCTCCCTTGATGGCTTGCACATAATATTAGTCACATGCCCAGTCACATGTTCAGGTGCCACCTTGAGCTGCCCGCTGACGTGGTGCCCACACAGCTCATGAAGATAACCTGAAGGATCGGCCAGCACCAGGTCATACCGTATCCCGGACCCTATGAACACCTTCTTCACGCCCTGGATCCCGCGCAGGCGGCGCAACAGTTCTACCTGTTGTTCATGGCTGGTATCAAGGCTTTTGCAAAGCGGATATGTGCATATCTTATCGGCACATGCACCCTCTGTTTCCCACCTGCCGCAGGTCATGCCGTACATATTGGCAGTGGGGCCGCCCACATCTTGCACGATACCCTTGAAACCAGGCATCTGCACCATTCGTTCTACCTCACGCACCATGGACCCGATGCTCCGGCTCTGCACGATGCGGCCCTGGTGGTGTGTTAATGCGCAAAAGGAGCATGATGCGAAGCATCCCCTGTGACTCACGATGGAGAACTTGACAGGGGCAAGTGCGGGTATGGATTTTTTATAAGAAGGATGTGCCATCCTTGTATAGGGCAGTTCGTACACATGGTCAAGCTCGGCTGTGGACAGCGGCATAGCAGGCCTGTTCTGGATGATCACAGTCTTAGGATGCTGTTGGGCAACAGGTCTGCCCCGTACCGGGTCCTGGTTCTGGTAATGAAGCTTGAAGGCCCTGGCATATAGTCTCTTGTCCTGCGAAACCTCTGTGAAGGACGGCAGCTCAATATATCCCTCATGCCCCATTGCACGCCATTTTTTCAGTTCCAGCTTAATGACCGTGCCCGGGATGTCAGTAAGGTTGGTAAGGTCAGTATGCCCGGTGAGGTCAGTATACTCGGTATGGTTGGTGTGGTCAGTATGGTCGGTATGGTCGCTGAGATCGTTTGTATCTTTACCCATAGAAAGCCGGCGGGCAATCTCAACCATCTGCCGCTCCCCCATCCCGAACACAAGTATATCAGCCGGTGCATCTGCAAGGATGGACTGGCGTACCGAATCAGACCAGTGATCATAATGAGCAAACCGCCGCAGGCTGGCCTCGATGCCGCCCAGCACGATGGGAGTACCAGGAAAAATGGCATGCAGCTTATCAGTGTACACGATGGCGGCGCGGTTGGGTCTTAAGCCCCCGGTGCCGCCAGGGGAATATACGTCATCATGGCGTTTTTTCTTATTTGGCGTGTAGTTGTTGACCATGGAATCAACATTGCCGGATGTTACGCCAAAGAACAGCCGGGGTTGGCCCAGTTTCTTAAAATCCGTATCGCTCTTCCAGTCTGGCTGGGCGATGATGCCCACTTTGTAACCCGCATCCCAGAGCATCCGTCCAATCAGGGCCGTACCAAAGGAGGGATGGTCTACATAAGCGTCCCCTGTCACCAGGATGATATCGAATTGCTGGAATCCCAGGGCTTTTGCTTCATCCAGTGACATGGGCAGGAAGGGGGGTTGGTTGTTCATGTTCAGGTCACGATATATTGAGCTTTTTTTGTTCACGATGTATTGAGCACTTCCAGATATAGTAATGGTTCTTGTACATCTCATGTCCGGGAAAAGTTACAAACCAATAATCTTGATATCCAGATGGGCATCGGATTCAAATAATGTAGCATAATTGCCTGAATAACATATGGTTGGAGATAAATAGGGTGTCTTGAAGAGGGGGTATTTTTCATTTATATAGCTTTCGTTACTATTTAATAAGTACTTATAAAGCATTGTGAAATTGTAAAATATAATCTGATACATCTACAGATGATGTCCCTGGATAGCAGTGGATAGAATATGATAGATAATTCAACGCATGAATTCACATATAAAGAATGAGAAAATACCGATGACTAAAATACGAGATATTTTCTACGTTCTTACGTTGAATTATCCATAACTCAACACTTGATTTTTATTTTCTTAACTTATATATTTATTTAGGTGGTATGGCCAGTTCATCATTTACTATTATCATCTGGTCAAACTGTGGTGGATCGTACCATATACCAGACATGTTATACCAATAGCCGTACTTTTTGTATGTTCGGCCATTTAATTCGTACCATTGGTCATACCTTTCACTGTACCACGGGTCGTACCATGTGGCTGTGACATTCACCCTGTATCTATCACCAGACATTCCTTTTGCCACATTTTGAACAGGCAGGTAGGTTTCACTGGAAGGTTTATTATGTGCCAGTTCGATGACTGCCATAGGTTTACCCCTCCATCTTGAGAGCGTTGCTATTCCTCCAGGTCTAACATAGTAAGTTTTAGTATCATTTGATATGACATTTCCTGTTTCATCATCCATTATTGTTATTTGCACAGGAACATCGTAGCCCTTAATGCCATATGATTTACCATCAATGATATAGCCATATATTTTGTAAATATCATAATCAGCAGTAGTTTCTTTTCTGTATGCAAGTTGCAATGATAGCTCTGGTCGTTGGGGGACCAAAACCGTGACATTAATCGAACCTGTATCAATAACCTGCCCATTCTGGTATACCTTCACTTTTACATTATGCGTGCCTGTCACCAGGTAACCGAGGAAAAAATGTTCAGTGTTATTACCAGGAAGGAGCGTAAGTTTGCCATGCGGGTTTTGTGGATTGATATAACTTGAACTGGTCCCATTTTCATTAATAAAAGCATTCTCAATGTCAATGCTGACGTTAACCGGAATTAGTGCATTATTTCTAAGGGTAACGGTTAACTCACCAGATTCTCTAAATCCGAGATACTGTGGTGCATCCAATTTAGCGATTCTCACATCATCCCCGGTCGGGTAATAATATAATAGGCCAATGGTAGCAATCAGTATAACAACAGCAGCAAAAATCATATATTCCTTTCTCATTTCTTTTCACCTCTTATATCGTCTGCCAGCGAGATGCGATTGGTGAGGCCGTATTTGCTCTTGGTTACAATGCCGCGTCGCTCAAGGTTCATCAGGATTCGCGAGACCTTGGCCTTCGAAAAATCAAGGGAGTTTACAAGTTCATTCTGGAAAATATCCCCGCCGTTCTCCACCATGATCTCAATAGTCTTTTTTTCATCTCCCTCAAGAGCACGCAGAAATACGTTTATCTGTTCAGGGTTTTGTGGATTTGGGTAAGGGTCAGGGTCAGGCTCTGTCGTCTCCGTATTCATGGGCTGTGTCGGTTCAAACAAAGGAACTTTAAGGCAAAATAGTATCTGGGATATTGCCATTCCACTGACGAGTCCTATCACAAGCAATATATATGCATCTTTAGTGGTGTAAGAGTAAGGAATCTCAATGACCTTGAAGGTGTCACCCTCAATCTGTATCACCACTGGAGCGTTCACAAGCATCATATTAATTGCAACTATACTCAATAGGATAAGCACTGCAACTGTTAGTATTAGTCTTGTGCGGCACGTCATCAATCGTATAATCTCACCTGGCATACGAAAAGATTATTGATTGAAACAAATGTTATAATTAATGCGTGACAGCATGAAGAAACGTATTAGATTTTTGAGACCACTGTCTGTGGATGACGAAAAGTTAATTTTATTTAAAAGAATAATGTTTTCACCTAATTTTCGTTCTTCCTGCAGTACTATCTCACTGCTTTTCTTGACAATAGGTATTATTTTCTCCATCTCGGCCTCATCATTGATTGGGACCCTGACCCAGTGTTCTATATTTCTCTTGCAGGTATGTATAGTGGGATGTCTTAAATCGAGGCTTAAGTGTGCAAAGGAAAATTTCCTAAAAGCGAGTGCTTTAAATTTCCACGACAGGATGAATATTTTATTAGATACTGCGACGGCTGCTAAACATGCCTAAATTACCACGAGCAAACGGTGATAAGCATGTGTCAGCTTTTAAGGCGGCTGGCTGGTTATATAGAATGTTTGCAGTTTCCATATGTGAATGATGGACCGTAGTTCAGTCGACCTATAACCTAAGCAGCCATTTCCAGAGTGGATAGTAACGTATCGTCACCCCATCCGTTTCAACGATCTCTTCGACATCTTCTGTCAGTATCATACCGCCCGCAAGTCCAAACTCTTTGCATGCGTGGCAGAGTGAACGCTCTTCCCGCAGCCGTGTTTTTTTGTTTTGTACATTCCAGGAGACCTGTATTAGCGTCTGCACATCCTGGCCGTTCTTCACAACAAAATCGACTTCAAGTCCGCTTTTGCTTTTCCAGTAAAATACTTCGTCAGAGCGTCTTTTGAGTTCAAGAAAAACCGCATTCTCGGCAAGTTTACCTATATCCGGTGCAAACCTGAATGAAACCTCATTTCGAAGTCCGGTATCGATGGCGTATGTTTTTTTGTTTTGCTTGAACTGGCTCTTGAGTTTGTACGAAAAAAGGGGCAAGTCCATTATCAGCAGGGATTCTTTGAGGTATCCGATGTATTTTTCGGCAGTCTCAACCGCCACATGCGAAGCTTTGGCAATGCTATTAAATGAATACTCTCCTGTGGTATTTGTGAGCATTAGCTGGCATATCCTGCCTGTGACACCATAGGATGCACCAAACCTTGAGGTTATGTCCCTTGCAATGATATCATTGTAGAGCATTGTCAATATCTTCTTGTGGTTGAACTTGTCCATGCCGACAGATTCGGGAAATCCGCCTTCTTCAAGATAGGCATTCTGGTAATGCAGGAGTTTTTCCCTGTTGTATATGAGATTATCAGGTTCAAGATCATCCCACCCCTTAAGCCGGAGGTATTCGGTAAACGATAGCGGCATTACTTCAAATGTGATGTGCCTGCCGGATAACACCCGACCGATGTCGTATGAGAGCAGACTCGCAGATGATCCGGACAGAAATATCTGAGAAAATCGTTTGGTGTCGTAGAGCACCCTGACCCATTGTTCCCATCCATCCTTTTGTTGTATCTCATCAAGGAAAAGATACGAGATATCGGGATTGATCTTGTAGATGTCAGTCAGGATCGTATCGAGAGGTGTGGCGTTGATAGTGGGGTCATCAAAGTTCAGGAATACAATGTTGTTGGGAGGGACACCGCTGTTTATGAGATGTTCTGCCACCTGATAGAGCACCGTGGTCTTACCTGAGCGCCTGACCCCGATAATGTCTTTTATATGCGCGGTTCCAAGGGTTTTTATGATGGAGTCTGTTACTTCACGTCTTATTCCTGTAAGTCCCGGTGGTATTCTTTTTTCTGCCCACCATGGGTTCCACTGGCGTATGTTTTGCTCAAGCATATATGTTTATTTGTTGTAGTTAGTATATATATGCTTCTAGAGTCGTCGAGGATAATGGGTGATTATTGTCGAGTTGTGTAGAGGGAAATGCACATATTCACTATGCGTTTGAGCTTACGATATGGGATATCATCAGGCTAACAAAGCTTAGTCCCGCAGCGACAAAGAACAGTGCAGTAAACCCGAACATGCCTGAGAGAGTGCCCCCCAGCAAAGCCCCTGTTATCATGGACAGGCTGATCACCGAATTAATATATCCAGCCGCTGTGGCCTTATCCTTATTACGCATAAGAAGCAGTTCTGTGGAACCCACAAACAGGAATGACCAGGATAAGGCCACCATGAACATACTGGGTATGATGTGGTAATAGATAGTGGCAGGAACCAGGGTGATAAATGCCAGTATAGACAACAGGTATCCAGCTTTTACAACAAGTTCCATGTTGCAGCCGTCCAGCCGCCGCATTATAAAGAACTGGACTAACGGATTTATAGTATAGAGCAGTCCTATCCAGAACTTATCTGCTCCCAGGCTGACCATGTACAGCGGGAATATGGTCCAGCATCCAACTGCACCTGTATGCCTGAGGAAGAACGTGAGATAAATGCTCCAGTTATTTTTAATTGTGGAAAATGAAAAGTAATTCACTTTTATCTTATCCACCTGTACCTCAGGCATACGGACCGCGATGATGAAGGATAATATCACCATCAATGAACTGACAATGAATATCAGGTCAAGGTCCCCTATCAACCCTGCTCCGAAAAACCCGAAGGCCCACCCCAGGGCACCAAAGGAGCTAAATTTCCCAATGCTGCGCTTTAGGCCGTAGATATGCATGATAAAAGCTGCAGGATACATGCCCACGCATATACCCAGCAATCCACGCAGCAGTGCAAGGCTCAATGGATCGTAGGCGAATATCTGCAGGAAATAAGCTACAGCCGAGCATGCAAGTCCCAGGAGCAGTAATTTTTTAATATTCCATGCATCTGCCGCTTTACTGAAAATGTAGGATGAAAAGAACAAGCATGCACCGTACACACTCATTATAATGCCCACCTGGGTGTAGGTTGCACCCATCTCCTCAGCCAGGAGGGGGATGAACATTATGGACATCATCATGGATGCGCTGGTAAAAAACTGGATTGAGTTGAGCCTCATATCAGGGTGTAAATGGGAGGGAATATATTTCAAGATATGCAGCAAAGCGCATCTGTTGTCGTGCGTTGCAAAATCTGTTATCCAGTGTTGCAATCAGTTGTTCGCCTTGCAGATATAAAAGTATAATTTCGCAAACCAAAAACCTATATACTTTATTCTCGTATGTGGATTCCACTTATTCCACTGTGCGCCGATAGTGTAGTGGTTATCACCGTGGCTTGCCAAGCCATGAACTCGGGTTCGAATCCCGATCGGCGCACCATTCTACTTTTTGGGTATCAGTTAACCGTTTTTCACTTTTCCTAACGCAAACCTTATAGAACATTGAAATAGTAACTCTTGTTCATATGTCTCACATACTTATCAAGAACGGCTATGTAATAACTATGGACGGCCCACCCATTAGGGACGGTTTCGTCCTGATAGAAGACAACAAGATAACTTACGTGGGAAAGGAGACTCAACAGGCAGAACATGTCATAGATGCAAAGGGATGCGTGGTTATGCCAGGGTTGGTAAATGCCCACACCCATGCTGCAATGACACTATTCAGGGGCTATGCAGATGATATGCCTCTGCAACAATGGCTGGAAGAACATATCTGGCCGGTAGAGGCACAACTCACGGACGATGATGTATATTACGGCACACAACTGGCCTGTCTTGAGATGATCCGCTCAGGTACCACAGCCTTTGCTGATATGTATTTCCACATGGACCAGGCGGCAAGGGCAGTGGAAGAATCAGGTATGAGGGCATCCCTTTCATATGGTATGATAGAGTTGTTCGATGCTGAAAAAGGGAAATCGGAACTGGCCGAAGGCAGGCGTTTTGTCAGGAAGTGGAACAATGCCGCAGATGGTAGAATTACTACTATGTATGGCCCCCATGCACCAAATACATGCAGCCGGGAGTTCCTGTCAAAGGTCAAGGAGCAGGCTGCTTACGATAATGCCCGCATCCATATCCATATGCTGGAGACAGAGGCAGAACTGAACCAAATGAAGGAACAATATGGAATGTGCAGCGTGAACATGCTGGATGAGATCGGATTCCTGGGGCCTGATGTGCTTGCTGCTCATTGTATATGGCTATCCGCCGGAGATATGGATATCATGGCAGAAAAAGGTGCCAATGCGGTACACTGCCCGGTCAGCAATATGAAGCTGGCATCAGGGATCGCACCGGTACCAGAACTGCTAAGCAGGGGCGTGAATGTTGCACTGGGTACTGACGGATGTGCCTCTAATAACAGCCTGGACATGTTCGGCGAGATGAAGACTGCAGCCCTGCTGCATAAGGTAAATACAATGGACCCAACTGCCCTGCCGGCGGGAGAGGTATTGAAGATGGGTACGTCCAATGGTGCAAAGGCACTGGGCATTCCTGCCGGAATATTAAGGCAGGGCATGGCGGCAGATATTATCATCGTAGATATGAAAACACCTGGCTTAACCCCGGTCCATGAACCAGTATCGCATCTTATATATGCAGCAAGGGGTCCGGATGTGAAGACCACCATCGTAAACGGACGGGTGTTGATGGAAAATGGTATAGTCCTGTCAATGGACCAGGAAAAGGTAATAGAGCAAGCTTCCAGTGCGGCAAAAAGACTTGCTGATGAAGCTAAAGTTAAATGATATTTTAAAGTTAATTGATATTTCTATTTACGGAGTTAATTGAATGACAGACGATATGATCGAATCAGGTAACATGAAGATTGAATGGGCAAGGAACCATATGCCGGTTTTGGCCCATGTAAGGGAAGAATTCATAACAGGGCAGCCTCTTGCCGGTCGCACTGTGGGAATGGCACTGCACGTTGAGGCAAAGACCGCGGTGCTGGTGGAAACCCTGGCAGCCGGGGGTGCACAAGTGGCAATTTGCGGCTGTAACCCTTTAAGCACACAGGATGATGTGGCACAGGCCCTGGATACAAGGAAGAATATCAGGTGCTATGCTATCCATGCCTGTTCCAATGACGAATATTATACTGCCATTGATGCGGTACTTGACCACAAGCCCGATATTACCATAGATGACGGCGGGGACTTGATCTTTAAGATTCACACAGAAAGACAGGACATGATGCCCGGAATACTTGGTGCATGTGAAGAGACCACTACTGGTGTGCACAGGCTCAAGTCCATGGAACGCGATGGTGCACTGAAGATACCGGTAATAGCCGTAAACGATGCCATGACCAAGTTCCTGTTCGATAACCGTTATGGGACTGGCCAGTCAAGTTGGGATGGTATTATACGTACCACCAACCTGCTGGTCGCTGGTAAGAACGTGGTCATAGCAGGATATGGATGGTGCGGTAGGGGGACAGCAATGCGGGCAGTGGGTCTGGGAGCTAATGTCATTGTGACCGAGGTCGATCCGATACGCGCACTGGAAGCCAGGATGGATGGTTACAGGGTAATGCCAATGATCGAGGCGGCAGCCATTGGTGAGATTTTTATCACCACTACCGGTAATGTGGATATACTTACCAGGGAACATTTTGAGGTGATAAAAGACGGGGCAATACTTGCCAATGCAGGTCATTTTAATGTGGAGATCAATCTCGATGAGCTAAAGGCCATGGCAACATCAACTAAAAAAGTACGTAACAACATCATGGAATACAACATAGACGGGCGTCGCATCAATGTACTGGCAGACGGTAGGCTGGTAAATCTTGCAGCCGGGGACGGGCATCCTGCCGAGGTCATGGATATGAGCTTTGCCAACCAGGCCATGTGCGTGGAACATATAGCTACTCACAAGCTTACGCCCGGGGTTCATCCTGTGCCACAACATATCGACATGCAGGTGGCAGGTTTGAAACTTGAGGCTCTGGGGATAAGTATCGATAAGATAAAACCACACCAATTGGAATATATGGAAGGGTGGGAAACAGGCACATAACCGACTCATTAACCTGGCAGATGTTATGTGGTATTTTTCAATTCCACATCAAGGACATCTGCTATTAAATCCGTTTTATTTTTAAATGCTAATTAGTCAAATTAATGAGGTCCTATACCCTTAACTGGTTCACTGCATATAAATTTAGAAACATTTATATGGGGTTTTGGTAATCCAATATAAACTAGTTAAAATGCTAGTATTTAGATATGACTGTTAGTGTAATCAAGTTACTTATTATAAATAATTTGGTTTCATCAGTAATGATTATAAAAAGTACAGGAGGATGAAAATAAATGATTGATCCAATTACGGGTCTAGGTCTTGTTGCGCTGATGGGTGCTCTTGCAACCATTGCCGGTGCTGCTGAAGATTTGGAATCAGACGTCGGTTCTCAGAGCAATCCTAACTCACAGGTGCAGCTTGCCGCCCAAATGGATTTTCCACATAGGATATTTAACAAAGCAATTTCCGGTGAACCACCAGCTTACGGGCTATGGTGTGCGGCCGGAGCTACAGTGGCCAGTGTACTGCTGGCACAGAATATGTCAGTGATTTTCGCAATTGCCATCGGCTCTTTTGTTGGTGCGATATTGCTTGGCCTATACTCAGTGACTGCCCATATGGGGCGTACAACAAGTCAGAAACGATTCAAACAACCAATTTATATGGACATGGTTATCGGTCATTTGCCCCCCATAATGGGACATGGGTATATTGCAGTATTTTGTATTGTTAGTTTTTCTTATATCATGGACCATATGTTAGGACACCCGTTCCCGTTACCATTACTTGCATTCCTGTGGGGAATAACCGCAGGAGCTATAGGGTCGTCCACAGGTGACGTTCATTATGGTGCTGAGCGAGAGTTCCAGAACCAGCCATTCGGTTCCGGATTGAATGCAGCTCAGTCAGGGAACATTGTGAGGAAGGCTGAATCAGGTCTGAGGAATGGTATGGATAATGTATGGGCCTGCGCAAAATTCGGAGGACCCGTTACCGGGCTCGCCCTTGGCTTTACAGTATTCTTTGATAACTGGAGATCCACAGTATTTAGTGGGATGAATGCAGTAATTGCCGGCCTGATTATTGTCTTGATACTTATACTTGCAAACAGGCTGGTTGAAGTCCAGGCCAGGAAGGCTTACGGACCGTACAAGGATGAAGAAGGAGGTACAGAAGCATGATAATTGATCCAATTACTATTGCCCTTATTACTCTGGGCGGAGCGCTTATCGGCTTAGGTGTCCACTTCATACCAGTGGGTGGTGCACCGGCTGCAATGGCCCAGGCAACAGGCGTGGGTACAGGTACAGTGCAGCTGGCGGCAGGTGCGGGACTTACCGGGCTGATCAGTGCAGGATATATGTATAATTTCCTTGCAACGTCAGGTAGTTTTACTACATCGGATCTCATACTTGTGCTGGCCTCTGGTGCCGTGGGTGCTATGATCATGATCACGGTGACAATGTTCATCGGGCAGTTAGTATATGTCTACTGTGTAGGTGTTCCCCCGGTATCTGCTAAGGTCGATAAGGACCCAATAACAGGAGATATACAGGATATCTATGTTTCACAAGGTACTGAAGGCCACGGCGTCCCGACTGTCAGTTTTGTGAGCGGTACTATTGGCGGTCTGTTCGGAGGAGTGGGCGGTTCATTGGTCTATGTCCAGTTAATGGAGATAGGAAACACTCCGGCTGATCCGGCCGTAGTCGCTCTTGCAGGAATATTTGCCACTGGTGTGTTCTATGTGAACGCGGTGCTGGCCTCGTATAATATTGGGGGTACTATCGAAGGATTCCATGACCCAAAGTTCAAGAGGGTACCAAAGGCTATCATATCATGCCTGATCGCTTCACTTATATGTGCAATCATTGCCGTACCTATTATGGGAGGTGTTAGTTAATGTCAACAGCAGCAGGAGGACCAGCAACTGGTGGTCTGCCCCCCAATACGATCATCGCGATCGGTGTTATTGGCGGACTCGCAGGAATATACCTGACAATGTTGAACCAGACATTCAATACCACAATATTCTCTGTCATGGGCGGTATCGGTTCCATATTCGCTGTAGTATGGGGTGCGGATGCAGTACGCAGGGTGTGTAGTTACGGTCTTGGTACAGGTGTACCTTCCATTGGTATGGTGGCCCTGGGTATGGGTGTTGTAGCAGCCATATTCGGATTGATCATACCTGAAACAGGTATATTACCAATTCCCGCAATACTCGGCCCGGTAATATCTTTTATTGTGGCAGCCTTGGTCGGATTGATAATTGGTTTATTATCGAACAAGGTCCTGAATATGAACATCCCTATCATGGAGAAATCCATGATCGAGATCGCAGGTGCGGGATGCCTGGTGATGATGGGTCTTAGTGCCAGTATCGCCGGAAGTTTTGCTTTCAATGATGCCATACTCCCAAGTGTGGTAAGTACAGGATACATTGCCATAGTCTTTATTGGCGGTGCAATGACTATACTTCATCCATTCAATGCAAACCTCGGACCTGATGAGACACAGTTCAGGACATTGTACGTAGCCATTGAAAAAGCAGCCCTTACTATGGTAATTGCAGGTTTCGCTTCATTAACCGCTATCGATGCGGTTTCAGCAGCACTGACCGTGTTAGTAGGTCTGGCCATATTCCTGGTATACTTCGATAAATTCATGAAATCTGTCCACCGTGAAGCATATAAGGTCGTTGGTACAGGTTTACTGCCATCAGCGGAGGAATTAGAATGAGCCACATAAGAGTTGCACCCGAACTTCACCTGATCCTGGAACCCATGTCGGGAATCCTGGCAGAGGAAAAGGAGGATGTGCTGGAATACTCCCTTGACCATATTTCAACACTGGTGGATGAACTGGATAAAATATCAGATGATATGATGAACTCACTTGGTCCGGATCAACCACTACTTGCTTCCTTCCCTGGTCGTGAAAAAGCAGCCGTTACTGCAGGTGTCTGGACAAATATATTTTACGGTTTTATAGGAGGTCTTATGTTGATGTTCCTGTTTACCGTATTAATGAAGATAGGAGGCTTGTAAATGGCTGATAAAAGAGAAGCGGCAGAAGGATGGCCTGTCCTGAAAGGTGAGTATGAGATTGGCGACCCGAATAACCCGGTTGCTGTTACCACATTAGGATCCCATCTTCCGGGAGCACCGCATCTTGAAGCAGGTGCATCCATCACTGGTCCCTGTAAGACCGAGAATATTGGTGTCGAAAAGCTTGTGGCAAATATCATCTCTAACCCGAACATCAGGTTCTTCCTGGTCGCGGGTTCAGAGGTTAAAGGTCACCTGACCGGGGATGCCTATATGCAATTCCATGCCAATGGCACCCAGGAGAACAGGATAGTCGGTGCAGCGGGAGCCATTCCCTATATCGAGAACCTTACTGAAGAAGCTATATCCAGATTCCAGGAACAGGTTGAAATTATCGACATGATAGGCACGGAAGACCAGGGACAGATCACTGCAAAGATCAAAGAACTGGCAGGCCGTGATCCCGGAGCGTTTGATGCTGAACCGATGATCATAGAGGTCTCGGAAGGTGGTGAGGGTGAAGAAGAATTCGAGGGTATCAGGCCTATGGCAGCTGAAATGGCCCTGATACAGTCGAGGATCCGAAATATTCAAGCCCAAATTATCGATATAGGCAACATGAACAAGTTCGCATCAGGTGTTTATTCCGGAAAGATCGAAGGTGTTATGATGGGGCTTACCCTGACACTTGGAATACTTGGATTACTGATCCTGGGAGGTGTATAACATGGCTGAAGAAACCGAAGAATATGTCTACGGCAAAGGAGTTCCGATGGTTGTTACCCCACCCGGAGCTGCGATTTTTGATACACTCCTTGAGGATATCAGGTACAGGGGACAGCTTATTGCCAGAAACCAGAAACTTGACTCAGGAGTTGCCTGCGGTTTTAAAGGACTTGTGATCGGATTCGTATTAGCGGTCATTATGATCGGACTGCCCATTATTGTAAAGGGAGGTCTTTGAAATGGCTGAAAATACAATTCCGGAGATAATCGTTGACCCGGCTGACTACCAGGAGGTTATCAAGAAACTGGACCTCATTGATGAGAAGATCGAATTCACTAACAGTGAGATCCAGCAGAAAATAGGAAAACGACTGGGCAGGGATGTCGGAATACTATATGGCATGTGCATTGCTCTAATAATAATAGTAATGTATCTGTTGATAGTAACAACACTGGGATTATCCCCAACAGATCCGATTCCCTTACAGGGAGATGAATCCCTTTTGAATGCAGTAATAAGAATTCTATTTGAGTGAACGAGGTGATAATAAATGTTTAGGTTTGATAAAGAACAGGAAGTTTTCGACTTTGGCGGCGTAAAGATGGGAGGGCAGCCTGGACAGTATCCTACTGTCCTGATCAGTACTATGTTCTACGGCAAGCACAAAATTGTGACTGACGAAGATAAAGGTATATTTAACAAAGATCAGGCAGATGATCTGTGGCACACACAACAAGAGATGGGAGACGTAACAGGTGTTCCCTATATTAACCAGATCGTAGGTGAAACACCAGAAGCTATAATTAAGTTTATAGACTGGTTTGTCGATATCGATGATAAAACTGCATTCCTGATAGACTCTTCAGCCGGTGATGTGAGAGCAGCAGCAGCAAAGTATTGTACTGAGATTGGCGTGGCAGATAGGGCCATACATAACTCTATTAATGCCAGTGTCAATGAAGATGAGATTGCAGCAGTCACGGAAAGCGATCTGGATGCAGCCATCGTACTGGCATTCAATGCCACAGACCCTTCAGTGAAAGGCAAGATGGACATCCTTGAGATTGGCGGTACTGGCCAGGCAAAAGGTATGCTTGAAGTTGCCAAGGACTGTGGAATAACCAGACCAATTATCGATGTGGCAGCTATGCCGCCTGGTTCAGGTGCAGGTGCAACTGTCAGGTCAATAATGGCAGTCAAGGGACATCTGGGACTTCCAACTGGCGGTGGTTTCCATAACATGGCATCTGCATGGGATTGGCTTAAAAAGTTCAAAAAGGAACATAAGGAAGCCTACATGCCCGCGGATATTGGAACCAACCTTGTGTGCCAGGTAGTTGGAGCAGACTGCCTGCTGTATGGTCCTATTGAAAATGTCAGGGCAGTGTTCCCGGCAGTTGCCTTAGTGGATATCATGCTGGCAGAGACTGCAAAAGATCTTGGCATGGAAATAATGGATCCAAACCATCCGATCAATAAACTGGTGTGAAAACATCAGTTTGTTTTTTCTTTTTGTGTATAATCTATAAGATTGTGTACTCAAGTAACTGCGAACGCAAGTGAGCAGTTTCTTGTTTTCTTTTTTTTGTACTCCAAGTAACTGCGAGCGTCAGCGAACATTTTCTTAACACTGGCTTTCCAGGCAGCAGGAAGTTTTTATTTACATTCCGCACTATCTACAATTGTATTCAATTGACAGCTATGCAAGGTTCGTTACTTCCCTACTACGTGGTTACAAAATGACAAGTGCAATGGAAATATATCAATTACTGCCAAAAACCAATTGCAAGAAATGTAATGAATCCACCTGTATGGCATTTGCCGTGGCATTACTTTCACGCACCAAACAGTACACTGAATGCCCGCCGCTAATGGAAGAGGATAAATACCAAGACTCAAGGCAGAAACTGAAAAATATATTAAAACCTATGGAAGGTGCAGAGGAAACCGGGCTCATAATACATGAAGAACTTTGTTCAGGCTGCGGTAACTGTGTAGTCGCTTGCCCTGTAAATGTTGCCAATGACCCTCATGGTTCAGGCAGGGGTTTTGGTCCGACAAATGAAAAGGTCATTTTCAGAGTCGAAAATGGGATAGTAAAAGCTGCCAATATAAAGGAATGCAGACGTTTTGGTAAGGACAGGATATTGTGCAGGGCATGCATAGACCCGTGCCCTACCGAGGCTATTGAGTTCGTATGAGGTAGAGATAGAAATGGAAATGACTGAACCGATCACATGGACCTGCACCGGTTGTGCCCTGCTTTGTGAGGATATCCAGGTACATATCAAAGATAACAAGGTAGAGAAGGTGGAACATGCCTGCCTTAAGGGCAAAGCCAGGGTATATGGGTGTAAACATACTGCCATATCCACGGTGGATCAAGCGGAAGTTGATATTAATAGTGCTATTAGCCAGGCGGCAGAGATACTTGAAAAGGCTAAGAATCCATTGCTCTACGGATGGAGCAATTCCACTTCTGAGGCACAGGTCGCAGGTATAGAACTGGCACAGACCCTGGGTGCCTGTATAGATTCCACTTCATCCTTCTGCCAGGGTATCACTATTAACGAGATAATGAACGGCAGCATCCCTTCCTGCACCCTGGAAGAAGTAAGGGAAAAGGCAGATGTTGTAATCTACTGGGGTGCTGACCCCATGAGTTCCCACCCCCGCCATCTTTCTAAATATTCATATTTTCCCAGGGGTGAGTTGAGGCAGCGGGGATATGAAGAGGACAGGACAGCCATTTGCATTGATGTTACGCAGTCCAGGACTGCAAAGATATGTAAAGCTATGTTCTTCAGCATCCCGCCCGGCGGTGATGCTGAGTTCATGCGGGCATTAATGGATGGGTTGGCCGGTCGAGTACCTAAGTTATCCTACGATTTTGATGTTAAACGAATCCTGGAACTGGCTGCTGTATTAAAAAAAGCAGAATTCGGGGTCATCTTTGCGGGATTAGGGCTGGTTTATTCCATAAAAGAAGAATTTGATCTCATTTTAGAATTTATGAGCACATTGAACCGTTTCTCAAACTTCTCCCTTATCCCAATGGCAGGTCATTTTAATATGCGGGGTTTTAATCATAATCTGCATGAGAAGACAGGTTTCATTCACAGGGTTAGGTTCACAAAAAACGGTCCGGTATCTGGTGTTGAATATTCCGTAGTGGAGCAGTTGAAGCACGGTGCCGATGCAGTATTGGTTGTAGGCTCTGACCCCCTGGCAAGCTTACCCTTATCCATTGCTAGGCGGTTGAAGGATATTCCGTTAATCTTGGTGGACCCCTGTGCTAACCTGACCACCAGGGTAGCGGATGTGACCATTCCATGTGGGGCCTCTGGTATAGAAGTGGGGGGAACTGCCGTTAGGCTGGACGGCAAGAAAATGGACATTTCTCCCATTGTACAGGGAGATGGATTGTCTGATGAAATGGTAGTCAGGCGTATTATGGAGGAGGTGAGCTGATGGCGCTGGATGTTGGTAAGTTCATCAAGGCCCCGGAATACGATATCAAGATCATAACACACAGGGACGTATTCCAAGCCAGTGCATGTGAAGAGGACCGTTTTGGTGATGAATGCCAGGAGATGTCGGCATTGATAGTGCTGGATGCTGCCGAAATGAAGCGTATGGGTATCCAGGACAGGGCAAACGTTAGGCTCACATCAAATTGGGGCAGTGTGGTGGTCAGGGCCAGGGCATCACCCAGGGAAGAACAAAAAGGTATGGGGTTTATGGTTAATAGCCCGTGGGTCAATACATTGGTTTCAGATGAAACGACTGACGGGATACCGGCATTTAAGGATATTGAGGCTAAGATCACAATATCAAAAAACGGAATAACCGGCATTCAGGAACTTCTGTTATTATGAAACGCAATTGTGGATAATAGATTTTGCTCTTGCAATCTCTATGGAAATAAGTTGTTGATGGGCCTGTGGATTTATTATGGTAACTAAGACCGTTGACCTGGATGATGGTGTAAGAAGAATTTGGTGATTTTTAAAATCAAATGTGGTTGCCTTTAAACCTTCTTTATCCATATTTCTTAATACATGTTTTATCTGTTTTTCAAGCCAGAACATCACTTCAAGAATTGCACTGTCCCTGGGTGTCCTGACAGTAATAGGTATACCGTCAATACGGTATATTATACAAGCATCTACTCCTTCTGTTTCGTATAGGTCATCCAGGGTATGTTCGAATTTTCTTCTGATCATTATAGTTACTTTTAGTTACTTTTCGTTTCTTGTTACCAGATCAAGAATATATTCAGGACTTTCACTATGGTTCCAGTCATTTCTTAACTTTTCGATTCTTTTAGCCAACTTTTCCCCAACAATATCTATATTACCTAACTGCTTGATGGCAGCAATGAACTGTTCGTCAAATTCGCTGGTGGGTGTCACTTTATTGATATCATGTTCTGAAGCAAGAATTACTATGCCTAAACCACTTTCGATATTATAAGGGTATAATCCCTCACCATGTTTTGAACCCCTGTGTTTGGCCACACGTAGTGTCCTGTTAAACAACTCACCGAAACCCAGATTATCCAGATGTAAAACCGTATCAGAAAGATACAGCGGCATCAAAGAACCATTGTTGATCGCATCATTTTGATTTGATTCTTCAAGTGTGACGATAGATGTGCCAACGTCTCTTAAACTTTGGAAAATTGTGCTTAGTGATTTCCTTTTCTCGTCATCTAAAAACATGGAATAATGAGTGAGTGGATCAACAATAATTCGACAGTGATCATTATCGGGTGTATTTTCCTTTAAAATATCCACCAGACTAATTGGGGGGAATGCCAGATCTTCTCCATAAATATGGATTATCTTAAGATTTCCTGATTCAATATGTTCTTCTATTTCGCATAACCCCAATTCGTTGCAATCGCGGATAATTTGTTCTGTTGTCATTTCAAAAGATATAAAAACAACTTTTTCTCCACGGTTTAGTCCAAATAAGGCATATTGAAAGCAAAATGTAGTTTTTCCAACCCCTATACCGCCATGTATGATGTTGACGGTATTTTTCCTGAATCCTCCACCTATTAGTTCATCTAATCCATATATCCCCGATTTGACCCGTTCAGACAATTTAAACACCACTGATAACTATCTATTTTAAATACAACTATGTCTTAATAATAATTTTAATTAGTTATATATTTTGTGATATTGGAGGGATGTTGAAAAGTTTTGTGTAAGTATGTTTTTCACTGCACATACAGTATAACTTCCTTCACCGTTCATATAATTCCACAGTTTTATATATACAAAGCCAAAATCTAATCATAAGAATTATTTGAGTTATACACATGAGAACATTAGCAGTTTTCAGCAATAAAAAAAATGCAAAAATGGCTGCCGAAGAATTAATTGAGAAGGCTGAGGCATCTTTAGACTTCAATCCGGATCTGGTTCTTTTTTATGCTACACTAAAGTATAATGGACATTATCAGGAAATGCTTGATATTTTCAGGAAGCGTTTTGGGGATATACCGCAAATAGGTGCTTCCGTAGATGGAATGATATTTCCTCATGACATGCGCACAGATGGGGCTGTGTTGGTCCTTGGAGAGGATAAAGATGCCAGGATCGAGGTTAAGAGTGCCAATGAAAACGGTGCCACCAGGTCTGCTGAAAAGCTTGCAGGGCAGATAAAATGTGAAAAAGGTGTGGTAATACTCAATTTCCCGTTGGTGCATGTTCCTGATGCAATAAGAAGTGCTGAATTCTTTGGTATGGGTAAATATTATAGTTTTAAGGCCAACAGGGGAGATGAAAAAACAAAAATCGAGATGGCAAGAAGGTTTTCTCATTATTGTGATAAATCAAAAATTTTCTATCTGCCACCTACTGTTCTTGAGATATTTGCAAAACAACTTGATTATAAGGTGCCGATTGTAGGGATGAATGTTTTGCATACCCAGGTTAAGTTTAATTCACCTTCAATTTTCAGCAATTTTAGGGATATTGGTGATGGGATTGCTGCCCTTGTGATTGAGAAGGATGATATTGAGGTTGTGTATGATGATATTTTTCCTGATAAGGGTGCGACTATGGAAGAGACAATGGAGATAGTTAAGAATGAGTTCAAAGTTGTTAAGGAATTTAATGCATTATTTGAGACAAATATTCTGATATCACTTGATAATATGCCTCCTGTTAAGGCTGTCAAGGATGTTATAGGTGCATGTGAGAAAAATGAATTAGAATTACAAGAAAATCTTAATAAAGGAAGTTTTCAAGTCACAGTTCCATATTTTGTTTCATTTTTCAATAAAAATACAGGAGGAATAATAAATGTTGGTATTGATTCTTATTTTCCATTTGATTTTTTTCCATTTTTCGTAGATGTTGGTGATTTCTCTAATGTGGTTTTTTTAGCTCATGAACCTACTTTCGGTTCTATTGATGATTATATTTCCGGTTTATATTTATTAAATAATCTTCAAGGTTTTAATGTATTTTGTATAGATATCGGATCAATTTCTGCATTCGGTAATAAAGTTATTAATTTTAAAAATGATATTGAAAATATATTAAATGAAAATTATGTTGGTATATTTTCAGCATCTCCATCGATTTTTTTACCAAAAATTAAAAAAAACAGAAATTATATTATTGAAGCTAAAGAAGACATTTTCTATTCTAATGGTGGGAGCAATGTATTTCTATCTATTTAATAAATAAAATTTCCAAAACCGAGAATTATTAAAGATGAATATGTAGAAAGAATCATAGCTTTGATGCTTTTATAGTCACCAACATCAATAGTCCATTTTTTTTGTCTAAGTGGAATATATGTGTTTTTTATTAAATATAAAAATGGTATCACAATGACAAGAGAAGTTATAGCAAAGACCTCTACATGTATTGCAATGATAATTATGGAGAAATATAATATCAAAAAAATGCAAGCACTTCGTATTAATTTTGAAGGTGAAAAAATCACTCCAAATGTCTTTAATCCGGCTTCCCTATCTCCCCGTATATCCTTTAAATCCTTGAGAAATACTACGGCTAATCCAAAGCATAAAAATATCAATGAGATTATCAACCCTTTAATGAATGAATCAGAAAAAATTAGCCAGAGACTCATTGTATATGAAGGGTATGCCAAACCATAAGTTAATAATTCCCCTAAATAATGGGTTTTCAATCGTATCCCAGTAATTTTTTTTAAAAATCGTTTATCAGAATACCACCAAGTTATGATTACCCAAACTAAAAAAAATAAATAAATTGGTCTATCAAGTAAGTACGATACATATAACGTTAATATAATTGAAATAGAATAGAGTATTAAAGAAATGATTATAGCTTCCCTTTGAGTTATAATCCCTTTTGTTAATAATGTTTCTTTTTTATTGCATATGTCTTCTTCGATATCATTAGTATGGTTCCAAAAGTTTGCAGCACCAATAGAGATTAGTGATGTTAATATTCCTAATATTAGAAAGAAAAGTTTCGTTAATGAAAAATCAGTTAAATTACAAGAAATAAAAAAAAGAGTTAAACAAAATAATGGAAAAGGAGCAAAAATTGAAAAAGGGGTTGAGCACAACCTAATAATCCCAAAAAAATTATTAATCTTCATTGAAAAATAAGTGAAGTGTTGGTGCTTTTATACACCAAACATCTTAGTTTTCTCAAAGATTTCCTGTGCTGCCTCTTCCTCTTCCTTCTTTTCTTTCAAATCTTTCTTATCTTTTTTCATTTTTTTGCAACTCCTATCATTACATTACTATGATTATCATCACAATACATCTCATAT